>JAQTLP010000004.1:0-80057 GCA_028714855.1 Phycisphaerae bacterium
AGCCCGTACAATCGCTTCCATAATTCGCCTTCCATAACATCTCCTTTCAAAGGAATTCTATTCAGGAGTATTATGAAGGCGAATTTCTTAGGGCGCAAGGACTTATATCACTTGGCGCAAAAAGTTGGAAACTGGGGGCTAAATATTTTTGAGATTGCCGCGGCCTTCGGCCTCGCAATGACACCCACCAGTTTTGATATTCGGATAGATAAATTGAAGAGCGGGGGTTTTGGGCTTATAATGGGGGCAGATGAAAAACGGGACGAAGATATATACGGTCAGCCAGATAAATACGCTAATCAAGGGGATTCTGGAAAATAATCTGCCCGGAAGGCTGACAATCACAGGCGAGATAACGGACTGGAAGCTGCACCACAGCGGGCATTGCTACTTTTTGCTGAAAGACGAAGAAGCGGTGCTGCCGTGCGTAATGTGGAAGAGCAGTTTCAGCAAGTTAAAATTCAGGCCTGAGAACGGTATGGCGGTTTTCGGCACGGGGTTTATAGATGTCTATGAGCCGCAAGGGAAATTCCAGTTTTATGTCGAAAGGATAGAGCCGGCAGGGGTGGGGGCGCTGCAGTTGGCTTTCGAGCAGATGGTGAGGAAGCTTGCGGCGGAGGGGCTTTTCGAAGAGGAACACAAAAAACCGATTCCGCCTTACCCGGAAAGGATTGGGATATTGACCAGCGAGTCAGGCGCGGCGATAGAGGACATTAAAGACAGTATCTGGAACCGCTGGCCCTGCGTGAAATTGTTTTTATACCCTGTGCAGGTACAGGGTGAAGGGGCGGCGGCGGAGATAGCGGCGGCCATCAGAGATGTAAACAGACGCAATAAAAAACTTAAACTCGATATTCTGATTGTCGGCAGGGGCGGCGGGTCGATGGAGGATTTGTGGGCGTTCAATGAGGAGGTTCTGGCGAGGGCGATTTTCGATTCGAAAATACCTGTTATAAGCGCGGTCGGTCACGAGGTTGACACCACAATCGCGGATTTGGTCGCCGACAGAAGGGCCTCGACGCCGACAAAAGCGGGCGTTGTGGCGGTTCCCGATATGCGGCAGGTGCTGGAGGATTTAGAAAATAAAAAAGAAAGTTTGAACAGAAACATAATTTTGTGCGTGCAGGACAGGGGACAGCTATTGGATGATGCATTCACGGGGTTGGCAGGTGTGCTAAAAGAATTAATGGCGGAGGGGAAGGACAAATTACACAGCTTTTATGAGCAGGTTATTAAGATTGAGCCGCACCGGCTTTTGGGCAGAAAAACAGTTGAGCTGAATGACTGGAAAAACCGGGCAGGTGCATCGGTGAAGGCGATTATGAATAAATGCGGGATGCAATTTGAAACGCAGAAGAGCCGGTTGACAGGTTTAAATCCCAAATCGGTTTTACAGCGAGGATACAGCATTACAACCAATAAAAGGACTGGCCTTTTGGTGAAGAATTTGGCGGATATACAGATTGAAGACTGCATAATTACCGAGCTTGCCGGCGAGAATTTGATTGAAAGTAAAGTGACAAACAAGCAAAATAGAAACAAATAAATCGGGGTCTGATTATGGCAAAAGACGAGAAGAAAAATGATGTCGGGAAAATGAGCTTCGAAGAGGCAATCAAGGAGCTGACCGATATTGTCGGCAAAATAGAGCAGGGCAAAATACCGCTTCAGGATAGTCTCGAACAATATGAAAAGGGGATGGCCCTGATTAAGCACTGCAAGGGCATACTTGAAAAAGCTGAGAAGCGGATTGAGAAGATAAGCAAAGAAGAGAATTCAGAATAGGATCGCGAGCGTGGCGGAACTGGCAGACGCGCAAGGTTTAGGTCCTTGTGTCCTATGGACGTGTAGGTTCGACTCCTATCGCTCGCAGTTGCAGGAGCAGCAAAGACTTATGGCAATATTGACCGAAATATTGTAATCTAATATAAGACAGAGTTAATCTTTGCAGGAAAATAGTTATGGGAAAATTTTCTTATGACGTATGCGTGGTCGGCGGGCTGGGGCATATTGGCCTGCCTTTGGGGATATCGTTTGCCAAGGTGGGGAAAAAAGTAATACTTTACGATATAAACAAAGATTCAATCGATACGGTATCGAAAGGCAAGATGCCTTTTTCAGAGGTCGGTGCGGAAAAGCCGCTGCAGGAAACAATCAATAAAACCCTGTTTATCAGCTCTGACAGGAATGTAATATCTCAAAGCCATTTCGTTATACTGACAATCGGCACGCCTATAGACGAGCATCTCAACCCGCAATTTACCCTTTTTAAAAAGTTTTTTGACGAGATAATCTTCCTGCTGAACGACCAGCAGCACATAATTATAAGAAGCACCGTTTATCCGGGGACAACAGAAAAGATAACAGAGCTGCTGCGGCAAAACGGCAAGAAGACGCGTGTTTCTTTCTGCCCGGAGAGGATAGCCGAGGGCAAGGCAATAGAGGAGGTTAGAAGCCTTCCGCAAATAATCGCCGCTTTCGACGACGACTCAATCCGCGAAGCAAGCGAACTGTTCCTGAATCTGACGACCCAGACAATACCGCTCAAACCCATCGAAGCCGAGCTGGCGAAACTTTACACGAATGTATGGAGATACCTGCAATTTGCGATTTCCAACCAGTTCTACCAGATTGCGGTCCAGAACAACCTGGATTTTTATAAAATATTCGACGCTGTAACCAACAATTATCCGCGCACGAAGGGGTTCGCCAAGGCGGGTTTTGCGGCAGGGCCGTGCCTGTTTAAGGACACTATGCAGCTTGCGGCGTTCGCGAACAACAGCTTTTTCCTCGGCCACGCGGCGATGCTGATAAACGAAGGGCTGCCGAATTTCATTGTTCAGAAACTGAAAGAAAAGCACAATCTCAAAACAAAGGTTGTCGGCATACTGGGGATGGCCTTCAAGGGTGACAGCGACGACAGCCGGGAGTCACTCTCGTACAAATTGAAAAAAGTCCTGACTATCGAAGCCGCACAGGTTCTTTGTTCAGACTCGCACGTAAAAGATGCCACACTTGTGCCGGTGGAGACGCTGATAAAAAAATCGGACATTATTATTATCGGGGCGACGCATTCGGAATACAAAAAACTCAAACTCGATTTCTCATCGAAGACGGTTGTCGATATGTGGAACTTTTTCGGTCTTGGAGGAATATTTTAAAATGAAAATTCTTGTTACAGGCTCAGCGGGTTTCATTGGAGGATACCTTGTAGAGGAGCTGCTCGAACGCGGGCACGAGATTGTCGGAATTGATAATTACTCGAAGTACGGCGAAGTCGTGAAAAGTTACGACAAACATCCCCACTATACCTTCGTGCGGGGCGACGCTAAAGACGTCGAGCTGATGAAACGTTTGGCAGCGGACTGCGACCAGATTGTCGGGCTGGCAGCAATCATCGGCGGAATAACGCTGTTCCACGAACTCGCATACGACCTTCTTGCCGAGAACGAAAGAATAATGGCCTCCACCTTCGATGCGGCGATATGGGCCTTCAAAACCAAAAAGCTAAAGAAAGTAAACATAGTGTCCTCTTCGATGGTTTTCGAGAGCACGGAAATCTTTCCCACTCCCGAAGGAGAACAGCTGAAATGCCCGCCTCCATTGTCAACGTATGGTTTCCAGAAATTGGCCTGCGAGTATTTCGCCAAGGGCGCCTTCGAGCAATACAAACTGCCTTACACCATAATAAGGCCTTTCAACGCGATAGGCACGGGAGAGAAAAAAGCGATGATGGAACGGGAGATATTTTCCGGCAATATTAAGCTTGCGATGAGCCATGTTGTCCCCGACCTGGTACAGAAGGTATTAAAGGGCCAGGACCCTCTTCATATTCTCGGCAAGGGTAACCAGATTCGCCATTATACCTATGCGGGCGACCTGGCAAGCGGTATGCGTATCTGCATCGAAAGTGAAAAGGCGGTTAACGACGATTTTAATATTTCCACGCCCGTCTCTACCACCGTGATGGAGCTGGCGGAGACAATTTGGAAAAAAGTAAACGGCGATAAGCCCTTCAGGTACGTATGCGACAACCCATTCGAATATGACGTGCAGAAACGCGTTCCTTCCACGGAAAAATCCGAGAGAATTCTTAATATCGAATGCAAAACCACTTTGGACGAGGCACTCGACGAGATTATTCCCTGGATAAAACAGCAGATTGAATTAGGAGGCTTTTAAAATCGGACTATTAAATGTCTAAACAACAATTACTAACTCCGAGTGTCGTAATTATAGCAGGTTGCATATTACTTATTTTTATGGGAGTGCTGCCTGTCCTGTTCTCGTTTGCTCCGGCGCCAAGTCTCAAGTTGTTTTTGGAATCACCTGTGTTAAAATTCACAGGAAAAGCTCTGGTATTGCTGTTTTTGCTCGGCATAATTTTCCTGATTGCCAAACTGGATTCTATGCCAATGCCGATGAAATTCATTCTTTACGCCAGTTTTTTGCTTTTGTCCTTTTTTTTAACTGATTTGCATTATTACACGGTAGACACCAAAAGATTACAGTGGCAGGTAAATCAGTACGTCAATATACTTGCAGGGCAGGAGTGTGTACCTCATCAATATCGTTTTCTGCCACAGGGTATCCTCTGGTGGATGGTTTTGTTCAGCGGAGATTTTCTTTTTGCGTACTACATATACCGTTTGTTTTTTACGTTTGCGGTATGTCTTTCGCTTTACAAGTTAAGCAGGATGTACAACCCACATAAGGATTCGCTCATAGTCGTTCTTCTATATGCGATTTTCTATCCGCTTTCAATTCGTTATTACTATGGCAATCTGCTGGACCCTATGTTTCATTCCATTTTTATTCTGGCGCTGATGTACTGTCAAAAAAGAAAAATTCGGGAGGTCTTTTTTCTCGTAACTATGGGAATGTTCGTAAAGGAAACAGTTATTCTGGCGGTGCCGTGTTACTATTTGTTGAATATGGAATTGCTGCATTCCGTGCGAAAAAAAGTGATTTTGAAGCTGGGCTTGCTGGTTGGTTGGTGTTTATTGTTATTCTTGGCGTGCAGAATTCCCTTTGGTTTCCGTTATAACATTAAGACTATCAATGGGGTGGAGCAACTTATGATTCTGAGGAATTTTGGGCGTTCAGTGGGGCTGGCAGGATACCTGCATCCGATATTGTTTATCTTCATGTGGATTCCAATTTTGATTTTCTATAGAAAGTATCTTTCTCGTTCTCTGTTCTATACTAGTATATACTTGGCTGTATCTTTTTACCTGACGAATCTGTGCTTTGGATGGAATACCGAGTCGCGAAACTTTGTTCCTGCTCTTTGCATGCTTCTTATCTCAACGGTGAGCATCTTCAATCAGATTAAAGTTAAAGCTGTTGAAAAGAGCCGGATTAGTAAGAGCTGTTCCTCGCCCTGATTAAAGTAAAGGTGTAATGAAAAAGAATTAAGGAAGAACCCACCGGTCGTGGACGGCCCACATTAGGCCAGGCACTTGACGAATTCCGTGGATAAAATAGCAGATTGAATTAGGAGGTTTCGAAATTGGAACTGGGGATAATAATTCCTGTTTACAACGAACAGACAAATATAGAAGCTACATTTCTTGCCATCGAGCAGAAAGTTCATACGCCTCATAAGATTTATATTGTTTACGACTTCGACGAGGACAATACCCTGCCGGTTGTCAAAAAGATGCAGCAGAAGGGCCTGCCTGTGGAACTATTGAAAAATCCCACACCCGGTGTTGCACATGCAATCAGAACAGGGCTGCGAAATTCTCACGGAGACTGTTTGCTTGTTACAATGGCCGACCTTTCCGACGATTACGCCGTGGTAGACCAGATGTGCCAGCTGATGTCACAGGGTTATGATGTTGTCTGCGGTTCCAGATATATGAAAGGCGGAAAACAGATTGGCGGCCCGTTTATCAAAAAACAGATTTCCCGCGCAGCGGGAGTATCTCTTAAGTATCTTGCAGGGATACCCACTCACGATGTCACGAACAGTTTTAAGCTTTATAGAAAAACTATGCTGGACAATATTGAAATCCAAAGCGAAAACGGTTTTGAAATCGGGATGGAAATAGTCGTCAAGGCCTATTTTTCAGGATACAAAATTACAGAACTACCCTGCACATGGACTGACCGGCAGGCCGGTAGCTCCAGGTTCAGAATATTCAAATGGCTGCCGAAGTACCTAAGGTGGTACTTTTATGCGTTAAAAAAAACTTTGCGCAAGATGTTTCGGCCTTGCTGAATTAAGTTGGGATTAAATTTGTATGCTACCAGCACTTGGAAGAAAGCCGCTTATCGTTATGGCTATGATCCTGCCAGCCGTGCTCGTTTTTCATTACATACGCAAGTTCGGCCTAACAATACCTTATTATGACCAATGGGAACTTGTTCCCTTGCTCGAAAAAATGCATAATCACACCCTTACTCTGTCTGACCTCTGGAGACAGCACAACGAACACCGGATAATATTTCCCAAAATTTTGATGCTGGTTCTTGCTCACTTTTCAAACTGGAATATTTTTCTCGAACTGTGCGCGAACATGGTAATAGCGACTTTTATCTTCCTGTTTCTCCTATCCATACTTCGCAGCACCTCGGACATAACTTCTTTTTGGATGAAGATATTTTTTTCTTTGATGGTATTTTCCATGTTCCAGTATGAAAACTGGTCGTGGGGTTGGCAGATGCAGATTTTTCTTTCCGTCCTTGGCTCTGTTGTCGCAATATGGGCTGCAAATAAATGGAAGGGCAGAGGCATCGGCCTTGCAGTCGCAGTATCGGGTGCAGTATTATCCAGTTACTCTTTCAATACTGGGCTGGTGACATGGCCTGCCGTGCTTGTTGTTATGCTGCTGCGGAAAGAATGGAAACGAAAGCATATTGTAATACTGCTGCTGGCCTGTATCGCGACCATCCTGCTCTACTATTATAATTTTGCAAAATGTCGTTCTCACTCATTCCTGTTCTTTTTCCTAAAACATCCCTACCTTTACGCCAGATTTGTATTAACATATTTAGGCGCCTCTCTTGGCTTGAAGTATTATTTCGCCCCTATAGTAGCACTGATTATCCTGGCTTTAATCTCATTGGCAATTATCAATATTTGGCGATTTGACAGACAGAAACTGCGCGAGTTGGCGCCCTGGCTGGCGCTGGCGTTATACGCAATTATAGCTGCCTGTATAACAGGAGTGGGAAGGACAGTCAACGGATGGGAACAGGCTTTCGCCAGCAGATATACTACTATTTCCTTTTTCCTGCCGTTATCTACTGCAGTTCTGCTCTGGCACTCGATAAAGCTGAATCCTGCAAGGAACAAGAAAAAGCGTTTGAGAAAATTATTATTCACAGTCACAATTACAGCTATGTTTATCCTATTATATATCAGCACCTGTTTTACAGGAGTGCAGGAAATGGGGATACGAGCGAGGCGTATCAACAGGGCGGCTTTCTGTCTGACCTATCCCCAAATTGCTGACGATTGGTCTCTCAAAATATTATATCCTGAACCTAAAGTCATTAGGCCGAGAATTAAAGCACTGTCTGACATGGGTATAAAATTTTCAGACCGTTGAATAAATTAAACAAATGTCTAAAGATAAATTATCAAAGCGAAGCAGAGCACAAAGAAAGTGGATAGGAAAGAATAGTTTGTCCCCTGTCGGTAAACCGCCCCCTATAGATTACCAAAAGCTTCGCAGAAACCTTGTAATTACAATAATATTCTGGACAATAGGGTTTCTGACCATTCCGGATTTGCTGTTATGGCCTAAAATGGGGCTCGATAACTCCTGGAGGGTCGGATTAAACATGGCAAGAGTTTCCGGACTCCAGTTCGGCAAGGATATTGTGTTTACCTTTGGTCCTTTGGGGTTTATGTATGATCCTGTTTTCTGCGAATCCGGTGCGTGGCTCATCTCGGTTATTTTCAACTTATTTGTGCATTTCCTGCTCATACAGACAATAGTTGTCGTAATGAAAAAGCTTTCTGCCGGTTTATGGGATTATGTGCTGATGGGCATAACATTAATGTTCGCATTACCGGTAACGTGCGTGGAATATAAATTGCTGTTCGCCCTGACGGTACTATTGTATTTTTCAATCGTTAGCCAATCCCCCACGAAACGTTTGTTAATGCTGTGTGTATTTGTGTCTTTTCTGATGGCGGTGGCGAGCCTTGTTAAATTCACCGCGATGCTGATAAGCGCCGGCGTATTGATATTTATGGTCATTTTCTACATTTACAAAAAACAGATACTTCTTTTGTGCTGTATGTTATTGAGTTATATAGTTTCTCTCCTGGCATTACTTTTCGCGGCGGGACAAAAAATTTCCAGCTTTCCGGCATACGTGCTTAACAGCGCAGAAATATCCTCGGGATACAATTCAGCCATGTATTATGAAGGCCCATGGAGGGATGTTTTTGTCGGTTTTTTTGCAGTAGGGCTGTTAATCTTTCTGATGGTGAGCTCAATATTAAAGAATAAACCCGGTTTGATATCTTTTATCCTTATCAACATTGGTTTTTTGTTTGTTAGCTTTAAGCACGGTTTTATCCGTCATGATGCACACATAAATGTTTTTTTTGCTAATACGCTTCTGGTATTCTGCATTATATGGATAGCAAACAAAAAACAATTTACCCTGCTGCAGCGTTGTTTGTCCCTGGCCCTGATATTAGTTTTCATCGGCTTAATTTTCAAAGGTAACCAGAAGCTGATAATCCCGGATTTGGGGGGAAAATTTAAAATAGTCAGATCGGCGGCAACTTTAGCGACCATGGACGCGACCAGCAAAGCCCGGCTCCTGGAAGGTATCAAGCAAAGAGTAAAAGCGACCTATTCGTTGAATAACGAAACTCTTAGGTATGTAGATAACAAGACTGTAGATATAATGCCGTGGGAAATTTCAATGGCCTTTGCCTACGGTATGAAGTGGACACCCCGGCCTGTTTTTCAGTGTTACAGCGCATACACAGACAAACTCGATATGCTTAATTCCAAATATTTCGAAAGCGCAGATGCGCCGGAAATATTGCTGTACACCTTCTCGTTTTTCATGGACAAAAGATACCCGCTGTTCGATTCGCCGGCGACTTTCAGAACTATTTTGAGAAAATATAAACCTGTATTTATAGACAACCAGTATATCGTCCTGCGGAAAGCGGATATTGATACTCCGCCTGCCTCAAAAATAATATCGGTTCTCGATACGGAAATAGGCAGGCCGATACCGGTGCCAAGAATCAGGGACGGATATTTATTCGCGAATATCGATATGGATTATAATTTAATCGGGAAAATAGCAGAGCTGTTTTATAAAGTTCCGGGTGTTAAAATTAGAATGACCGGTAATAGAGGTACGTCTGAATACAAATTTATTTTTTCGCCGGCGGGAAACGGTATATTCCTGTCACAGTTTGTTGGCGACTCAGGAGAATTATTTAACGTCTGGCAGGGGAAAATGGATGACAGATATGATCTGGACTCGATAACCATAATTGCCGACAGTCCGTATTTTTACGGCAAAAATATACGGGTGGAATTTTTCGAAGTTCCACTATGAATTAATATCAAGTTGCTTGCCTAAAGCTTGGCTTGACCTATGATATTAAATCGATGTCTGCATTTAATTAAACAACATTAAAGGAAAATACTGTTCAGAGAGGTAATGATATGGTCGATTCTCTTTTTCATCTCAAAGAAAAACAAACCAGCGTAAGGGTTGAGATTGTAGCCGGGCTGACAACATTTCTTACGATGGCCTACATTATATTCTCGCAGCCGAATATTCTCGGCCCCACAGGAATGGACAAGGATGCTCTTATCGCGGTGACCTGCATCGTATCAGCGATTGCCACGATAATAACGGGTATTTTTGCCAATGCTCCGATAGCTATGGCGCCGGGTATGGGGCTAAACGCAATCTTTGCATATCTTGTTATTTCGGGCAAGATGGATTGGCAAACGGCTTTGGGGGTTGTGTTTTTGTCGGGTTTGTTTTTTATGGTTTTGACTTTGCTGGGATTGAGAAAAAAGATTGTCGAGGCGATACCGGCATCGCTTATTTCGGCTATCGCAGTCGGGATTGGACTTTTTATTACATTTATGGGGCTGGCAGATTTGGGTATTGTTGTTTCCAATCCGATTACTATTGTTTCGGCAGGGCCAATAACCTCGACGGTCTTAATAGGATTTGCCGGGTTGCTTGTGATGATTTATCTGGAGGCGAAGAAAATAAAAGGGTCGCTGCTTGTTGGTATTTTGGTCGCCACGGTTTTAGCGGCTGTCTTCGGGAAGATTGAGATTCCGGAGCGGTTTATCTCCCTTGATATAGATATCAGCCCTATTGCGCTGAAACTTGATATTATCGGCGCTCTTAAATGGAGCTTTTTCGGCAGCATATTCACGTTGATGTTTGTAGATATGTTCGACAGTATCGGCACACTTGTTGCCTGCTGCGGCCAGGCCGGCATGGTCGATAAAGATAATAAAATCAAAGGGCTGGACAGGCTTTTGAGTATCGATGCGGCAGCGACTATGGTCGGGGCATTGTTCGGAACCTCAACTACCACTTCTTACGCCGAGTCGGCAGCAGGTATCGAGCAGGGCGGGCGAACCGGTTTGACGTCGATTGTTACGGGGCTGCTGTTTCTGTTGGCTTTGTTATTTATACCTGTTGTCCGAATAGTCCCCCAGTATGCGACTGCACCGGCGCTTATTATGGTCGGGTTATTTATGATGAAAGAGGTAAAAAGAATTAACTTCGCGAATATCGAAGAGGCGTTTCCGGCCTTTATCATTATGGTAATGATAGCCCTTAGCTACAGCATCAGCGCGGGATTGGCGTTCGGCTTTATATCATTTGTAGTCATAAAGACTGTCTGCGGTAAAATCCGCGAGGTCAAACCCACTATGTGGATGATTGCATTACTTTCTATAGGCTTTTTAACACAGGACAGGCTCGGTGAGCTAATCAGCCGGTTAATAAACACTGCAGGATAAGAAAGGGAAAATTTTTATATGGTTATGTGTTTAAGAAAATATTCGCCTTATTTTTTAATCTTACTAACTATTGCTAACTCATTTATTTGTTCTGCTTGTGCAGGCGAAATCTTTATTACTTACCAGAAAAATCAGACGCCGGCGGAAATAGGAGAGCGCTTGGTAAAAAATCTGCTTAGCCGCAAAGATTTTATGCTTTATGGAAAGGAAGGTCTCCATTACGCCGAGGCCTGTACCGGCTATAGTGCATATCGTTTTGCGGCCCTGACCGGTGATAAAGAACTACTTGCCGAACTGGACAAACGCTATGGCAGCGTGTTCGACACAAACGGGCTTATTTCGACAAAGCCGCACGTCGACCAGGCAGTTATAGGAATTCTGCCGCTGGAAATGTATATGCGAACGCATGATAAAAAATTTCTTGAGATGGGTTTATCTTTTGCGGACAGACAGTGGCAGGGGCCGCAGGAAGATGGCTTAACGAGCCAGACCCGCTGGTGGATTGATGATATGTATATGGTCGGTATGCTGCAGATGCAGGCATACAGGGCGACAGGCGAAATCAAGTATGCAGACAGGGCGGCATTGCAAATCGCCGCATATCTCAAAAAGCTGCAACAGCCGTCCGGCCTGTTTTACCACGGCCCCGAACATCCTTTCTATTGGGGACGCGGGAATGGCTGGGTGGCTTCAGCCCTGACCGAGGTTCTCAAATCTTTGCCGCAGGACCACCCCAAAAGAGGCCGGATTATGGATGGTTATCTCAAAATGATGGCGACCCTTCTGAAATATCAGTCTAAAAATGGGATGTGGCGCCAGTTGATTGACTACAAGCCCGCGTGGGATGAAGGTTCGTGTACCGCGATGTTCACCTATGCGATGATTACGGGAGTTAAAAACGACTGGCTCAAAGGCGACGAATATCGTCTCGCAGCGCAAAAGGGCTGGGACGCACTTTGCTCGCACCTTGACGGGCAGGCAAACCTCGGCGATATATGTGCCGGCACGGGCCAGGGGGACAATATCGAATACTATCTTAACAGGCCAAAATCGTCTGGAGACCTGCATGGGCAGGCGCCCTTGCTGTGGTGTGTCTGTGAATTGCTCGATGCGAATCCGACAATTCAGGCTACTGAACAAATGCAGCAGGATAAAAAAGGAGGCAATGTTATGGAAATAAAAATTACAAGTTCTGCTTTTGCCGAGGGTGGGATGATTCCGCCGAAGTACACCTGCGACGGCCAGAGTATTTCGCCGCCTTTGGAATGGGGCGCGGTGCCCGAAGACACCAAGAGTATCGCTCTTATATCAGACGACCCGGACGCAGTTGTGGGAACGTGGGTGCACTGGGTTTTGTTTAACCTGCCGGCCGATGCCGGTAAGCTTGAAGAAAACATTCCCCTGGATAAGACTTTGCCGAACGGCGCCAGGCAGGGCGTTAATGACTCACGCAGGGTTGGCTATGGCAGCCCCTGTCCGCCGAGCGGAACACACAGGTATTTCTTTAAGATTTACGCGCTCGATACGAAGCTCGATTTGCCCGCCGGTGCTAACAAAGGCGAATTGCTCAAGGCGATGGAAGGACACATCCTCGGGCAGGGACAGCTAATCGGCAAATACAAAAGGAAATAAACGTCCGGCTTGTTGGTTGTAATTCGGCGGCGTGATTAGGGAATTTAGAGCTTTTGCGCCGCAGAGGCTATGTGCATTCCAAGCATCATAAGATAGTCCAAATCGGGGAGGCTGTAGTGGTCGTCGCGGAAAGTGTTATTGGCATATAACACGCCAAAACAGCCCGCCGGGCCTACTATAGGCGCTATCACCACGGAGCGAATCTGGCCTTTTTCATCCTTGGTCATATCTTTCGAGAAGATAAAAAGCAGAAAGTGGCTTTTCTCAATTGCCTCGTTGATTTTTTCATTGAGTTTTATATTGCTCAGCTCCAGCGTTTTACCATCCCTGGTTCTGCCGGCGTGATGTGTCATCGGGCCTGCAGGCTCACTTCTCAGTGCACACCAGCTATGATATGTCCCGAGCTGTTTTGATATGAGATCCAGTAAGGTCAGCAGCAGCTCATCTGCGTTGCCTGCTTTGTTGATTGCCTCAATGGACCGCAGCAAATCCATTCCTCTTTGGGGCGGTAGTCTTATAGGCGGAGCATCCGTCGTATCTAATTTTCTTTCTATAACTTGTGGTACGCCGACTGATACGCCGGGTGTTCCGGGTGGTGCGGATGCAGCAGGTGCAGCGGCAGGTTCGGATGCGGCAGGCGCAGGTGCAGCGGCTGGTGCAGGAGGTGTTGCGGTTGCGGCGAGTGTATCATCCAAATGAATTTGTTTTTCAGCTTCTTCACCATCTTTGAGATTGATTTCGATAATGTGGTCGGTTATGCGAAGACAATCGCCGGTTTTAATCTCAACCTTGTGAATTGCCAGGTCGTTCAGATATGTCTTATTTGCCGAGTCGAGGTCTTCGACCATCCATTTTCCATCCTGGGTGCTGAAGATTACCGCGTGCTGTCTTGAGACCGCCGCGTCGTGCAGGAAAACCTGGCTGGATTCCTGCCTGCCTATATAAATAGGTCCCTTGGCGAACCGAAATTCGTTGACAGTTCGACCGTTTTGTTTTACAACCAAAAGCACCGAGTGTCCTCCCTATGTTTGGATTATAAAACTCGTACACTCTGTATATTATGCACAATTTGACGTAATTTGTCAAGTAAAACAATTGCAATTACCGGATTGCTCTGATGGGTATAGAGGCAACCTCTAAGAAAAAGTTAAGACGTGCCGTGATGCGGGTTGTGCCGGCAATGGTGGCATTATTGATTTTCCTGTCTATTTACGGCGCGTTTCTCGGTCCATGCCGGGCAAAACCCTTTTTTAACTCACCGGCGTTATCCGTCTATTGGTTAGCTTTAATGGCTCTTTTGGTAACGGCTTTTGCGGCTTTTTGCAGGCCGATTCGCCTTCCCGGCCTATTTCTGATGCACGGCGGCTGCATTCTCGTTCTCGCCGGCGCGCTCTGGGGCTCAGGTGCCAGCCTTAAAATCCAAAATCAGCTTTTTGGGACTGATAAAATCCAGGCAGGTCGAATGATAATTTTTAAAGGAAATGCTGAAAAGCGCATCTGGCTGGAAGACAGCGGCCGTATTAAGGAATTGCCCTTCCATATAAAACTTAATGACTTCCGGATTGAATATTATAAGCCCGAATCCGTCCGGGATTACATAAGTGACATCCAGGTCGTCAAAGATGGAAGCGTTATCGCGGAAAAAAGCATCGAGGTAAATCACCCGCTCCACTTTGGCGGGTACCATTTTCACCAGAACTCTTTTGACCCCGAGGCGCACAAATATACTGTTCTTTCTGTTATTTCCGATACGGGTTTAAACCTTGTTTACGCCGGCTATCTGTCGCTCGGCATCGGCGTCTTCTGGCATTTCTGGTTAAGACACATTTTTACAAAGCAAGTAAATGGAAATTAAATACACAATTCAAGGCCTGCTGATTTACGCTGCTATCGCTGCGTACCTGCTTGCGTTTCTGGCTGTGCTGCTGCGTCACCCGAAAGTCGGCCACGTCTTATACGTATTTGGTTTTGTGGCCGCAGTTTTGGCTTTCGGGTATCGATGGTATCACGCAGGCCATATACCTTTTCAAAACCTTTTCGAGGTGTTCCTGAGTTTGGGTATGATGATTTATCCGGTCTCATTATTTTGCCGGCGTATCCTGCGCGTAGGCGGGTTCTCAGCCGATATGCTCATAGGGGCGATGGTTCTTTTTCCTGCCGGCTTTGTCTTTAGCGCCGAGCCGCAGCAGTTACCGCCGGCCCTGCAAAGCTGGCTTTTTGTGCCGCATGTCGCCGTCTATATGCTCTCATATATTTTTATGGCCAAAGCTGCCTGCCAGGCCGTTTGTCAGCTTCGCGGTCAGCAGGGGGACGAACACCTTCTATCCTCTGAAGATGCGACCTATCGTATGATTTGCGCCGGCTTTCCATTATTGACGCTCGGCCTAATCCTCGGAAGCGTCTGGGGCAAACTCGCCTGGGGCGATTACTGGAACTGGGACCCGAAAGAACTCTGGTCTTTGGCGTCCTGGCTGGTTTACGTTGGATATTTCCATTTCCGCTATATGTTTCGCAAGACACATTCCCGCTGGAACAGCATTTGGGCAATTGCCGGTATGGCGGTCATTGTTATAACTTTGCTTTGGGTGAATCTCTCTAAAATCTTCCTTGGTCTGCACACATACGCAACCTGATATTATTGTGCTATAGTGCAAATCAGCCATAGTTAAAACTTTCCCTGCCTTTTGAATATGCCTGAGGCGGTAAGTGTTTTTAATAGGCCTTTCGACTACGCTCAAGGCAATTTTACCCACCATATAGGCTGGTAAAATTGGCTTTGTTTGGCTTTGTTTTTGCAACATCGAAAGCTCCGAATTTTTGCTGTAACTGGTTGTCATAGAATTAGTTATATTCATTTTTGGCGTTTTGGAAATTGGCTTTGTTTGGCATATTTTATGTTCAAAATGATTGAAATCTCCGGTCAAGACAGACGAAAATCGGAGATAAATCCGACATTTTTTAAACGGATAATCCAAATAAAATAAACGAAATTTCATAATTCAATTAACCTTAGCCGGAAGGCATTTTTAAGCTCCGCTTAGTTTTAAGTTTTTAGTTTTGAGTTTTTAGTTAATTTGCGGAGCGATCCCGCCAAAAGACGGCGAGGTCTTCGCTACGCTACGATATTTGAATTGGGCCTATCCGCCAAACGAATGGCGAGATAAACTGGACCTGAAACCTTGCCCACCGGGGCGATATGCGTTCACCTTCTGGCAAACTGGCGGGTATTATACCAAATTTTGGGCAAAAGTCAAGAAATTAGCCGCGAAAAGGCACAAAAAACGCAAGAAAAAATTAACCACGAATGGACACGAACAAACACAATTGTTTTACCGCGGAGAGCGCAGAGAACGCAGGCTTAAAGAGTAAGTTAGGAAAAGGCAGGATACACGGGAAATTTTTGGACCCGCTTGGGGATGGCTTACGCCATTGTAAAATGAACGCGGTTTGGGTAGAATTAGGGGGCAATTCAAAATCTAAAAATAAAAGGTAAAATAGGTGGCTGAGCCGAGATTCACTTGAGTAATGTAAAGGACTCATCAGAGCACGAATGGCACGAATTTGATTGGGGGCAGGCTCCTCGAATGCCGATTGGCCCACATAATAAATTGAAACTATATGCTGATGCCTGTATACCTCGCTGTATAATTGAAGAATTGAGAGCAGTGGGGCTACCTGTTGAGGCTGCAACGGAAATTGGTAATGCAACTCAGCCAGACGAAAACATACTCCAGCAGGCCAAAAAGCTACACAAAATCCTTCTGACTATGGATAGAGATTTCTGGGACGACCGTAAACATCTACTGCAAAAGGGACCTGGTGTTATTTTTGTGGATATTCCACCTGATCAGGCAACAAAAGCCATTGACGGTCTTGCGAGATTTTACACGCTATTCGCAAAGCACTATCCACTTGATTGGTGGGAAAGCATGAAAGCTCGAGTCACCGAGTCCGGATTTGTCCTAAAGTTTCATGCTTGGGAAGGAAAAATAAAAGAAGAGGAGTTTCGTCTAACGGACAATGGGAAACTTATAACTCGTGCAATCAAATAGACCGAAGTTGGTTACATTTCCTTATCTATTGCCTCGAGCACGTTCAGCCATCGCTCGAAAATAACGACTCCCTGATCTCATATTGTATTGCTCCATCTTTTCAGCCGTTCTGTCAAGCATAGCAGCCGCTTTTTCATTGGGATAAAAAACTTCAGATCCCTCTTGCAGTACTATCGGGGCATTTGAGAGAATCTTAGCATCTTCTTCGTTCTCACACTTAATCCAAATGCCTCTGTCATTCTTTACTTCCCATGTACCGTCATCAGATTGCCTTAACGGCAAGGGTTCTACTTTCTTGGTCATGTTTACCTCCTTATCAAGTATCTTTCTCCGAACTGACATTTTTTGATCCTTTGATTGAATATATAGCACCGGCTGTCAGGACAAATACAATAATCCACTGGATTGTCAAATGAGCTAAGGCAAGATCTGGTGGGTCCGTAGATAGCAAAAAATCATAAGAAACGTCTCCAAAACGAGAAGAAGAATTAGGGGGAAATAAACCCATTAGGACAAAAATACTTATCCCGACCCACATAATTATTTTCTGTTTTTTATTCATGTTTTCCTCTGATGGGTTCTTCAATATAAATACGACTACCAGAAGATTTGGTTATGGAGTTGACGATGCCATTCAGCACTAGTTCTCATTAGATTTTTCCGCCGATTGTCCAGTGGGTTATTATTCTTGTGGTGAACATGGTACCCTTTAACATATTTTAATCCTTTGACTAACCGGTGCATTGAAACCCTTTCGCTCCAGCAATCTTTCGTAATAGCATAGCCATTCTTATCTTTGTACCAACTATATTGGTTAATTTGATCGTAATCTCTGTTTTCTACAATTGCGTAACCACCATTCTCTAATGGGATGTAGCGTGGTTCAAAAGGATTTCGCTGGATATCTCTTTGTCTCTCCCAAAATACTTTGAGTTCTTTGGCATGACAGCTTTCACAGATACGTCTTGTGTAGTGCCCAAAATCAGTTACAAAAACCCATTTTTCGTATCCACACTTAGGACATTTTGATGGTGCTTGTTGCTGTCTTATTAAGTTGCCCGTTTTATTCTCTTTTATATCGTAGGCTATTTTGAATGCGAGAATATACGAAAGAATTATGGTCGCAATTATTATTAGTGGCATCATTTAATTATCCTTTTAATAGGAACACATTTTCCTTTTTGGCCACTTAATCAGATGTCTATTCAAAATAAAAACCTACAAATCTACGTTGACTAAAAATAAAAGTAAAATTCGTCACATAACTTATTAAAATGTGGATTTCCCGCAATGGTTATATCGTCTGGAAACAAAGACTGCTTAAGAAGCCAAAGGCCGATAAATTGAAAAATAGGTTTGTCGGGGCAGGACAGTCGCCGTGGCGGCGACTGCTAAACAAGATTCAGCGTAAAGTTAATAGACCCACCGGATAAACCGGTGGGCTTTAGGATTAAGTGGATAGGTCCGCACCCTACTTTTTACTGGCAGGGGGGCGGGAACTGCATATAATAGTCGAATTATCTAACCCGCCTCGCCGCGGGCGAGTCGTGGCGGGCAGGAGAATTTGGGATTATGAAATACGACGAAAAAGACCTCTTAGCCAAAGCAGCAAAACCTCAGGAAATAGCTTCGGAGCTTCATTCATATTACAGGGGCAAAATAGCTGTAACGGCCAAGTGCCGCATGAGAGACATGCATGATTTCGATATATGGTACACGCCTGGTGTCGCATCTCCATGCAGGGATATTGTCAGCAATCCTGAAAAAGTTTACGAGCTAACTAATAAATGGAACACCGTCGCCGTTGTCAGTGACGGCACGCGCGTGCTGGGCCTCGGAGATATAGGGCCTGCGGCGGCTCTTCCTGTTATGGAAGGAAAAGCCCTGATTTACAAGTATCTCGGCGGCGTCGATGCGTTTCCGATATGCCTTGATACGAAAGACCCTGATAAATTTATAGAGATTGTCTTGGCACTGCATCCTTCCTTCGGAGGGATTAATCTCGAAGACATAGCGCAGCCCAAATGTTTTTACATACTAGACAGATTGAGGAAAGAAAGCCCGATACCGGTATGGCACGACGACCAGCAGGGGACAGCGACGGTTACACTCGCCGGTCTTATCAATGCTTTGAAGGTAGTCGGCAAGAATATCAAGGATGTAAAAATCGTTTTTATGGGCGCTGGCGCAGCGAATATAAGGATTGCAGACCTTATTTTTCAGTTCGGCGCCGATGCGAAAAAATGCATTATGTATGACAGCAAAGGCCCGCTTTGCAAAAGCCGGACAGACATAATGGATGACCCTTCTCTGAAGGAGAAAGCAAATATCTGCCGGATTACCAACGAGTCCGGCTTCGAAGGCCCAATCGCCGAAGCGTTGAAAGGGGCGGACGTGCTGATTTCGCTTTCAAAGCCCGGCCCTAAAACCATTCAAAAAAAATGGATATCAAAAATGGCAAAGGATTCAGTTGTCTTTACGTGCGCCAATCCGGTACCTGAGATTTGGCCCTGGGAGGCAAAAGAGGCCGGCGCAAGGATAGTCGCGACCGGCCGCAGCGATTTTCCGAATCAGGTGAATAACTCGCTCGGTTTTCCGGGAATCTTCAGGGGAGCTCTTGACGTAAGGGCCAAAACAATAACCGATGAAATGTGCATCGAGGCGGCAAGAGAATTGGCAAAAACCGCTGAGGATAAAGGACTAAGTGAAGATTATATAATTCCCTCTATGGATGAATGGGAAGTGTTTCCTCGCGAGGCCGCTGCCGTCGCAGCGAAGGCAATTGAGCAGGGAATAGCTCAAATAGTTTTACCGCGGACAGAATTGTATAAACAAGCTGAAGCAATCATAAAGACAGCAAGAGAGCAAACCCGACTGCTGATGAAAGAAGGATTCATAGCAAAGCCGGATAAAGAATTTTAGCTCTTTTCCCACCAAAATTTTGATACTCGATGTTTGTTGAATTTTAGCCGGCAATTTCGTATTATGAGCCGCTTATTGTTGAAACTGCGTTTGAATTGCAGGGGCTTAAATGGAACTGATAAGGAAGATAAAAGAAGCTGAAGCAGAATCGCAGCGGATAATAGAGCGTGCTAAAGCAGGCGCGGTCGAGTCAGCTCAAAAGGCCAAACAAGCCGGGCAGCAGGCTCTTGAACAGGCCGAGCGAGACAGGAAAAAGGCGATAGAATCCGCCGTCGCCGCCGGACAAAAACAAGGTCAGGCCGAAGCTGCGGAGCTTAAAGTCAAAGGACAGCAGCAGCGGAAACAGTTGCGGGCCAAAGCAAAAACGCGAATGGACGCCGCGGTCAAATCGGTAATGGAATATCTCGAGAAGTAGCGATGGCTATAGTTCAAATGGCCAAATTTATGATTGTAAGCCACCGCGGCGAAGCGGGCCGGCTGCTGGAAGCACTTCAGCAGGCGGGGATTTGCCAGATACTCAATGCCGATGCCGCCGCTATCAGCAAAGAGATGAAAGACCTCGAGCGGGGCGGGGAAAAACCAAGAGATATAGAAGAAACACTTGGTCAGCTTGCCAGAGGCGTCGATTTTTTGAAGCCATACAGCAAACCGGCGAGAGGGCTGTCTGCGATATTAGCACCCAGGACGGTCGTGGACAAACGCACTTACGAGCAGGTAACGACCGATGAGGCGATTCTGCAAGTTGCCGAACAATGCAGCCGGACTAAATCGGCGATTGAGAAGCTTAAATCAGAAATTGATAATCTTAACTCGCATCTGGCGGAGCTTAGACCATGGGAGGGACTGGACGTCATAATCGGGGAACTCGGTCAGCTCAAACGGACCAGATGCTGGCTGGGTTTTGTTCCCGTCCAGCGTTTCGAGCAGCTTAAACAGGATTTGGTACAAGCCGGTGCGATAATTCAATCCGTTGGCCGGGCGGGGACTAAGAAAATCTGTGTGGTTGTTGCGCTCAAAGACGCAGAAGAGCAGACAGGCAAGTTGTTGCGCTCGGCTGAATTCGACCAGGCCGAACTCAATGGCGTAACAGGGACCGTAGCCGAGGCAATGAGTGAAACCACAGGCAGGCTCAAAAAGGCCGAAGAGGCCCTTGCTGGTCACCGGATACAAGCCGAATCGCTTACTAAACATCTTTTGAAGCTTGAGATTCTTTATGACTACTATTCGAACCTGCTGAACAGGGAACAGACCGAAAAGTCGGCCCCGGCGACTAAACAAACGATTATTTTGGAGGGTTGGGTCAGGCGGAAAGACTTCTCCCTGCTCGAAAAAATCGTCGGCCGTTTCTCGGCATCGAGCTTACATAAAATTGCCCCGGCCGAAGATGAGCAAATACCAGTCGAGATAGAAAATACCAATGTCATAAGGCCCTTCGAGGCGATAACCCGGCTGTATGGGATGCCGCAGCATTTCAATATCGACCCGACCGTCTTTTTGGCGCCGTTTTTTATTGTGTTTTTCGCGATGTGCCTGGCCGACACCGGATATGGGCTTTTAATGGTGGCAATTGTGGGTTGGATTATAGTGAAAATGCAGGGCGACAAAAAACTGCTTTGGATGCTGGGCATTTGTGGTATTTCCACGATGATATTCGGGGCGATGACGGGCGGATGGTTCGGGGACGCGATTCCGCAGTTCATACCGGCCCTAAAACCTTTAAGAGAAAAATTAATGCTTTTCGACCCGTTGTCGAACCCCGTTCCCTTTTTAGTGCTTTCCATCGGGTTTGGCTACTTCCAGATAAACTTCGGTATAGTGATAGCGATGGTGCATGATTTGAAACGCAGGGATTTTGTAGCCGCGGCATGCGACCGGCTGACGTGGCTGGTGATGCTCAACTCGCTGGTATTATTCGGGGCCGGCAAATTCAGCCTGATTGACAGCCATATCGGCGGGATATTCGGCTGGATAGCGATTGTGCCCGCAGTTGCAATCCTGCTTTTCAGCCATCGCCAGGGCGGCTGGGGCGAGCGCCTCGGAATGGGTTTTTACAACGTCTTCAGCTCCGTGTTTTACCTTGGCGATGTTCTCAGTTACCTGCGGCTGATGGCGCTTGGTATGACTGGTGCTGGCTTGGCAATGGCGGTAAACATTATCGCCAAGCTCGTGATGCATATACCTTACGGCATAGGGATAATACTGATGATACTGATATTGGTGGGCGGGCATTTGTTCAACCTGGGTATGTCGGCGCTGGGTGCGTTTGTTCACACGCTGCGGTTGCAGTATGTGGAATTTTTCCCGAAATTTATCATCGGCGGCGGCAGAAGTTTCGAGCCGCTGAACAAACAATATAAACATATTTATATAGCAGGTGACGAAAAAGCGATTTTGAAAGATTAGAGACAAAGGTTTTTGAGAAAGAGAGGTCTGTCAGATGGATTACGGAATGGCATTAGCGTTACTGGGTGCGGGGCTGGCGGCGGCGCTGGCCGGCATCGGCTCAGCAATAGGCATAGGAATATCGGGTCGAAGCGCAGCCGGCGTGCTCACTGAAAAACCGGAAAGATACGGACTGCTGTTCGTTATGGTTGTCCTGCCGGGAACGCAGGGTTTTTACGGGTTTTTGGGCGCGTTTATGGTGATGATAAAATTGAATATCTTCGGCGGCGGGCTTAGCACGCAACTCGGAACACAGCTTGGTCTGGCGATTCTTGCTTCGTGTCTGCCGGTAGGTTTGGCTGGCATGCTGAGTGCTATTCATCAGGGCAAGGTTTGTGCGGCCGGTATCTTAATGGCTGCCAAAAGACCGGATATGGCGTTCAAGGCAGGCGTCGTTTACGCTGTTATGGTCGAGGTATACGCGATTCTCGGGCTGCTTGTAACGCTGTTTCTGCTGCTGTTTGCGATTAAATGGCCGGCGATGGCGGCAGCGGCTGGTGCTTAATAAACAAATTATTCGGCGGGTAAAAATATGGATGGTGATCAGGTAATAGAAAAAATATTGTCGGACGCGAAAACCGAGGCGGACAAAATAAAAAAAGACGCCGAGGCAAAACTATCGCAGCAAAAGGCGGAAACTGACAAGCGTCTCGACGAATACCGCAAACAAACCGATGCCCTTGCCCAAAAGGCCGGCGAAGATGCCAGACAGCGGGTGTTGTCCGCCGCTCGGATGGAGCTGGCAAAGGAAAATCTCGCCGACAAGGCAAAGCTGCTCGATGAGGTCTTCACTGTGGCGCAGCAGCAGTTAAAGAAATTGGCCGATGACAAATACCAAAAGCTGATGGCCAATCTGATGGCAGGCGCCGTTGAGACCGGCGACGAAGAAGTGGTAATCGATAACAGCGAGAAACGCATCGACCAGTCGCTGGTAGACAAAGTGAATAGTCAGAAAAAATCGAGCCTTAAACTCGCAGAGCATAAAGAAAATATCGGCGGCGGCTTTATCCTTAAGCGCGGCAAGATTAAAAACAACCTCTCGATCGGTGTCCTTCTGGGGCAGGCGAGGGAGCAGATGGAGATAGAGCTGGCAGAGGAACTTTTTGCCGAGTGATAAAAAATGGACGTTTTGGAACAACAAACAGAAATAGATTTCGGCCGGTACCCGCCTGTAGGCGATGAAGACTGGCAGTATGCTTTTGAGACGGCTGAGGTGCGTGCGCTTGAGACGGTGATGCTGCCGAGGTCGGTCCTCGTAGATATGGCTAACGCGGCCGGTTTCGAACAGGCTGCAGGTTTGTTGGCAGGCGGCGAATATGCCTCGCCGCACGGCGGCAGACACTTTACCGATGTTGAGAAAACGCTGCTTCTTAGGAGGTCTGCTGTTAGAGAATTGTTTGGGCAGTTAATGATTGATAAGTCGGTTGTAGAGCTGTTCAGGGCTCGTGACGATTTTGCAAACCTGCGGTTGGCCCTGCGGAGAATGTTGACAGAAAAACCGCTGGGCACTGATTACAGCAGCGAAGGCAGCGTTTCGCCTCAAATTTTCGGGCAGGCCTTTGAAGAAGAAAACTACCAGCTTTTTCCCGATTATATGGCTGAAGCCGCAGAGCAGGCCGCTTTGGACTATTACCAGAATAAAGATATACGCCGGATTGATTACACAATCGACCGGCTCCAGGCGGAATACAATTTGAATAAAGCTCGCCCGCTGAAGAACGTTTTTCTGTCAGGGCTTATCAAAATGCAGATTGACTTGACCAATATTCGCACTCTTCTTCGCCTGAAATTCACCGAATCGCTGCAGCGTGACGTTTTTCTAAAAGGCGGCTTTGTTGAGCCGGAGCGATTCATACAGGGACTCGAGCTTGGCTACGAAGGGTTGGGGACGCTGTTTTTTGCGACATCTTACTATGAGGTTGTTGAATCGGGCGTTAGTTATCTCAAGTCGAATAAATCATTCCTGGGACTCGAACGGCGTTGTGAAGAACATCTGCTTGGCTTTTTGGAATCCACGCGGCAGATTACCGCCGGCCCTCAGCCGGTTATTGCCTATCTGCTGATGAAAGAAAATGAAATCCGCAATGTACGGCTGATATTAACAGCTAAAAAGAATTTCCTGGATACGAAACTGATTTTAGACCGTATCTCGTAATACGAGTGATGAAATTATGAAAGGTAATGTTGCAGTTTTAGGTGATGCAGATTTTGTGATGCCGTTCTCGGCGCTTGGGGTAGATACGTACCCTGTTGGCCAGACTGCCGAGCAAATGCGTGAAAGCGCCGACAAAATAGTTAGTGATAAATATGCTCTTGTTGTGGTTGCTGAAAATATAGCGCCGAAGGTCGAAGAAATCTTTGCAGCTTATCAGGGTGCCCCGACGCCCTGCATTGTTGTGGTACCGTTCACGACCGAACCGGCCGGCGTCGCAACGAGAACCCTTGGGAAAGCGATTAAAATGGCTGCGGGGATAAACATTTTACAGAACGATTAGGAAAAGGTTTTCATAATGGCTGAAGAAAAAACCGGCAGAATAGTCAAAGTTGCAGGGCCTGTCGTTGTCGCCGAAGGTATGAACGGCGCGCGGATGTATGATGTCGTTCGCGTGGGACAGCTTGCCCTTATAGGTGAAATCGTGGAGTTGGACGGAGATTCAGCTTCAATCCAGGTCTATGAGGAAACCACGGGTGTAGGTCCCGGCGAACCCGTCGTCAATACGGTAGCGCCGTTGTCGGTCGAATTAGGCCCAGGCCTGATTGAGAGCATTTACGATGGTATCCAAAGACCGCTGGACTTGCTCCTAAAGGCCGAAGGCGAATTCATGAGCCGAGGTGTTATCCTGCCGGCTTTGAACAGAGAAAAAAAATGGCACTTCAAACCAACCGTAAAAAATGGCGAAGTCGTCGGCCCCGGTGACATCATAGGCGAGGTTCAGGAAACCTCGCAATTCGTGCATAAGATTATGGCCCCTTCCGCAGTAACCGGGACTATCCAAAAAATAACTGAAGGTGATTACACAGTCGAGCAGACAATCGCTGTCTGTGTCGCCGAAGGCGGCGCCGAAACCGAGCTGAAGCTGATGCAGAAATGCCCCGTCAGAAGCGCCAGAGATGTAGTAAAACGTCTTGCTCCGAACCAAATCCTTGTTACCGGCCAAAGGGTTATCGATACCTTCTTTCCCGTTGCCAAGGGCGGGACCGCTTGTGTGCCGGGACCTTTCGGCTCAGGCAAAACGGTCGTCCAGCACCAGTTGGCGAAATGGGTCGATGCGGATATTGTTGTTTATGTCGGCTGCGGAGAACGCGGCAACGAAATGACCGATGTTCTGATGGAATTCCCTGAATTGAAAGACCCGCGAAGCGGAGAACCATTGATGAAACGCTCCGTCCTTATTGCTAACACGTCGAATATGCCCGTGGCCGCAAGAGAAGCGTCGGTTTATACCGGCATTACCATAGCTGAGTATTTCCGCGATATGGGTTATACCGTGGCCCTGATGGCCGACAGCACCAGCAGATGGGCCGAGGCGATGCGCGAAATATCGACGCGTCTCGAAGAGATGCCAGCCGAAGAAGGTTATCCTGCTTATCTGTCCGCCCGGATTGCTGCGTTCTATGAAAGGGCCGGCAGAGTTCAATGCCAGGGCCGTCCTCAGCGCGAGGGAGCTTTATCGGTAATTGGTGCAGTAAGCCCGCCGGGCGGTGACCTCTCTGATTCGGTCGTCCGGGCGACGCTTCACGTCGTCAAGGTCTTCTGGTCGCTCGTCGGAGAGCTTGCCTACCAGAGACACTTCCCCGCCATTGATTGGCTGACAAGCTATTCGTTTTACAAACAATACTTGAAAGAGTGTTTCGAGGATAAGGACCAGGGCCTCGAAATGGAACAAATGACGGTCGAGGCGATGGGTTTGCTGGAGCAGGAGTCCGAGCTGCTTGAGATAGTTCGTCTCGTCGGTGCAGAGTCCCTGTCGCCGGCCGACAGACTGGCGATTGAAACAGCACGCTCAATTCGTGAAGATTTCCTGCATCAAAACGCATTCCACGATGTTGATACCTACTCATCTGTGGTCAAACAATACGAGATGTTAAAAACTATTATGCATTTCCACAAGCAGGCGCTTGCATCCATTGAAGCCGGAGTTGAAACCGCTCCGATTTTCAAATTGGCCGTCCGGGAACAAATCGCAAGAGCGAAGTATGTCCCCCAAAGCCAGATATCCAAAATCGCTGAAATTCGCGACACGATTGACGAACAGCTCAAACAATTAGCGGTCAAAAACGAAACAGGAGTTTGAAATGTTGTCCATAAAAGAATATCAAACGGTTGCCAGTATTGCCGGCCCATTGATGATAGTCGAGATGGTTGACCAGGCCAAATACGGCCACATCGTCGATATCGAGCTCGCGGATGGTTCGATTCGTCACGGCCAGATTCTGCAGGTCGAAAGAGACAAAGTCCTCATCCAGGTTTTCGAGGGGACACGCGGCATTGACGTAGATAAAAGCACAATTCGTTTTTTGGCAAGGCCCCTCGAATTGGCCGTCTCCCCCGACATGCTCGGCAGGGTCTTCACCGGCCTCGGAGAGCCGAAAGACGGCGGCCCTGCAATCATCCCGGTAAAACGCCTCGATATTAACGGCCGGCCGATTAATCCAGATGCGCGTGATTACCCCAACGAATTCATCCAGACCGGCATATCGGCAATCGATGGCCTCAATCCCCTCATCAGGGGCCAGAAGCTCCCCGTTTTTTCAGGCGCGGGACTGCCGCACGACCAGATAACCGCCCAGTTGGCACGTCAGGCGACCGTTCTCGGCAAAGGTGAAGCATTCGCTGTTGTCTTCGCCGCTATGGGAATCACCTTTGAAGCCGCACAGTTCTTCATCGACGACCTGCAGGAAACAGGCGCCATCGAGCGTGCTGTTATGTTTATCAATCTCGCGAACGACCCTGCAATCGAAAGGATTGCTACCCCTCGCTTTGCGCTCACCGCCGCCGAGTATCTCGCCTTCGAGCTGGATATGCACGTCCTCGTAATCTTAAACGATATGACCAATTATTGCGAGGCCCTGCGGGAAATCAGCGCTGCCCGAAAGGAGGTCCCCGGCCGAAGAGGTTACCCCGGATACCTCTACACCGACCTCGCGACCGTTTATGAAAGGGCAGGCAGAATCAAAGGCAAAAAAGGCTCCATCACTATGGTGCCAGTCCTGACTATGCCCGACGACGACAAAACCCATCCGGTCCCCGACCTGACAGGCTATATTACCGAAGGCCAGATTATTCTCTCGCGCTCCCTGCACAGAAAGGCCGTCTCACCGCCTATTGATGTTCTGCCGAGCCTGTCTCGCTTGAAAGATAAAGGCATCGGCGAAGGAAAAACACGCGAAGACCACGCCGACCTTTACAACCAGCTTTACGCCGCTTATGCCCGCGGCAAAGAGGTCCAGGAACTGGCCACCATTATGGGTAAAGACGCCCTGTCCGAAGAGGACAAAAAATATATGGACTTCGCGAACAAATTCGAGGCCCGCTATGTCTCTCAGGGCTATTATGAAAACCGTCCCATCGAAACCACCCTTGACCTCGGCTGGGAGCTGCTGAGTATGTTCGAGAACGCTGAGCTGAAACGAATGGATACCAAACTCATCGAAAAGTATATGCCGCGATTTAGAAAGATTAAAAGTGGATGAGTAGATGAGTAGATGAGTGGATGAGAGGAATAGTTTTGTGAAGACACATAAAGATTTAGATATTTGGAAGCGTGGTATCAGGTTTGTTGAGCAAATTTACAAAGGCACCAGTAAATTTCCAAAAGAGGAGATTTATGGTTTAATGTCGCAAATAAGAAGGGCATCGGTATCCTACCCGAGCAATATTGCTGAAGGAGCTGCCAGATTTTCCAAAAAAGAGTTTATTCACTTTATGTATATTTCGTTAGGTTCGCTGTCTGAGGTAGAAACACAATTGATAATCGCTGAAAAGCTAAAATTTCTAAACGCGGGTGATCTTCTTGAGGAAGTCGAGGCCTTAAGAAGGATGACTCTAAACTTTATTAAATATTTGAAATCCAAGGAGCGGATAGGTGAGTAAGTTACGTATAAACGCATATATTTATAACTCATTTACTCATCTGCGCATATACGCATTATGTTAGCAAACATCAACGCAACACGGATGGAACTGCTGCATCTGCGAAAGCGGGTGGCCTTGGCTGCCCGCGGTCATCGCCTGCTCAGCGAAAAACGCGATGAGATTTCCCGCCAACTGATTCAAATCGCTAAGCAAATTAAACCCTTGCGGGAAAAAGTCGAAAAGGAACTGTTGGAAACCTGCCGGCGTTTTATGCTGGCACGGGCATCGATGGAGCCGGAAGATGTAAAAGCTGCCCTCGCAGTCCCCGCGAAAAAGTTCACGCTTGCTCTCGAATTCGCTCACATTATGAATGTCAAAGTCCCGCATTTAATTAAAGAAATGACAGGCGAAATCATCTGTTATGGCTTTGCAACCACCTCAGGCGAGATGGACGTCGCATTGCTGGCTTTGGAGCGCGCCTTCGACGGCTTGATTGAGCTTGCTGAAAAAGAAAAGCAGGCGCACCTGCTTGCCGTTGAGCTGCGAAAGACCCGCCGAAGGGTCAATGTCCTCGAGCACGTTGTTATCCCCGAGCTGCACGAAACCATCAGGTTTATTTGTGACAAGCTCGCCGAAGCTGAACGTGACAACACCTCGCGCCTTATGAAAATCACCGACATCATCCGCGCTTAATCGTCCCCCTCGCGGATTTGCCGTTCCTGCTTGTTGGCCGTAGCTTGAGGTATGGATAGACGATGGACCTACTTGCCTTTAGCTTCGCTGACCTTGACCGTGAAACCGCCGCAGTCTTTTCCATTCAGGGCTTTTATCGCCGCCTGGGCATCGTCGTCGCTGCTCATCACGACAAAACCGAAACCCTTGCTTTTGCCTGTCTCGCGGTCAGGAATTATATAAGCTTTTTCAACCGTTCCGAACATTGAAAACAATGCTTTTAAGCTTGCTTCATCTGCGTCAGGACTTATATTTCCGACATATAACTTTTTACCCATTACTGTTCTCCATTTGGGCTTCTCTATACTAAAGGCGGCATTATACACTAAATCTCTGAAAACCAAAGAAGATATTTAGGACAGGTTGGCTTTGCTCGCCATAAATTGGGTTCGTTTGGGTTCGTTTTGAGTAGTTCATAGTTCGTGGTTCGTAGTTGTTAGTTATTGTTACCACTAAAGTTATATTCATTTTGGGGGTTTTGGAAATTGGGTTCGTTTTGCATAATTTATTCATTTTGATTGATTTTTTCCTTCAGCGCAGACAATCATCGTTTCCGCCATCGCTGGAACTAAGGCGGACAAGACACACCGCCCTCCGTAATTGAATGAACCTGCGCGATTGATGCGAAAATTGTAATCGTCGCTTGTCGCTCGGCCCTCGTAACTCGATGCGGGAAAAGGAGTAAAAAAATTATGAAAAAATGGATTTTTGCTTTTAACCTGCTGCGGTTTTGATTGATTTTTCCAACACCCTCCGGAAGTACAACGCAAGTCGCTATTTATGGCTGTTTCCAGCTGTTCTTGCAAAAACATTGACCTATTTTCTGTTTTCTTTATAATGTTCTTATGTCTGTTACTGCAGAAAAATCAACTTTGGCAAAGCCCTTCTTAAAGTGGGCGGGGGGGAAATCCCAGCTTCTTGATGAAATAGAGCAACGATTACCACATGGCTTGAACTCTGGGAAAATTAACACTTATGTCGAGCCTTTTGTCGGCGGCGGAGCTGTCTTCTTTTACATATCGCAAAACTATCCTTCTATAAAGCACTTTTACCTCTTTGATATAAATCAGGATTTAGTCAACTGCTACAATGCTATCAAGACCGATGTCGAATCGACAATCGACGATCTAAAAGCTCTGGAAAGTGAGTTTCTTGCGAAGAGGAACTCATCACGCAAAGACTTCTATTATCATATCCGTGCGGAATTCAATGCCGACCGTTCCCCTGCGAAACTTATTTTCCTTAATAAGACCTGTTACAACGGTCTCTATCGCGTGAACGGAAAAGACGGATTTAATGTCCCCTTCGGAGATTACAAAAACCCAACAATATGCGATGAGGACAATCTGCGAAATGTGTCAGGCCTTCTGCAAAATTCGGAAATAATTTGTGGTGACTTTACGGATAGTGAAAAGTACATAGACAACCGCACCTTCGTATATTTTGACCCTCCATATCGTCCTTTGAACGCTACCGCCGGTTTTACCTCCTATTCAAAGGATGGCTTCTTGGAACAGGACCAAATTAAACTTGCGGAATTCTGTAGTCAAATACACAGCAGAGGAGCAAAATTCCTTTTGAGTAACTCCGACCCGAAAAACGAAGATCCAGCCGACCGCTTTTTTGAGAAACGCTACAAAGGATTCAACATCGATATAGTTAAAGCAGCCAGAGTTATCAATTGTCAAGCCTCAGGCAGGGGACAAATCAACGAACTCTTGATAACCAATTATGTTAATAAAACAATCTCTGATTAATGAGGGAGAGGCATGAAATACAGCGATATATTCAAAGATAAAATCAATTGCACTAATTCTGACGAAGTATTTGAATACTTACTAAATACTCTTAAAGACACAGTTACTAGATGGGATTATTTTGTTAATTGGGCAAAGGTGTTTGATAACCTTGTAGATGTTGAAGTCGATTTAAATATTCTTAACTATTTGATTGGTAAGGATAATATTGAAGAAGAATTTGGTTTATTATTAGATAAACATCCATCTATAAGTCGTCTTATTCCAATCCTAATTGCCTGTCGAGAGAGCAAATTTAGTATTCTTACCAGTTATGACAAAAATTCATTCAAATATGAAACCTATAATTTCGGAAAATTAGGTTCCATAGAAAAATCCAAAATTATTGAATTCGCAAAATGCACTGGCTTCCTCGATTTGCTTGAAACCAAACGGATCAAGAACATAGTTGATTATGTTATTGGGGTTGAGGTTGGGTTAGACTCAAATGGAAGGAAAAATCGTGGCGGAACATCAATGGAAACCATTGTTGAATTCTTTGTGAAAGATATTTGCTACAGAAAAAACCTTCAATACATAAAAGAAGCAACGTCAAAAAACATCCAAGAGAAATGGGGATTGAAATTGAGGGTGGATAAATCTTCCCGGCGAGTAGATTTTGCAATCAACAATAGTAAAAAATTAGTTCTCATAGAAACAAATTTTTATAGTGGGGGCGGTTCTAAGCTTAAATCAACTGCTGGCGAATACAAAAGCATTTTCGATTTTTGGAAAAGCGATGGCCATGAGTTTATCTGGATAACAGATGGTTATGGCTGGCGATCAACGCACCTGCCTTTGCGGGAAACCTTTAATCATACTGATTATCTATTAAACCTCGATATGGTTGCAAAAGGTTTACTTGAAGACATCGTAACAATGACTCACAAATGACAAGAAATCAAGATTTAACATTCGATTACAACCCAGAATTTACTACTGTTTGGTCATTCCCCAACCGTGGAAGTTGGGCAACACATAATTCACAATATCGTGGCAATTTCGCTCCGCAGGTGCCAAGAAATCTGATAGAGATGTATTCTGAGGAAGGGGATTCCGTTCTCGATCCGATGGTTGGTGCAGGGACAACACTGGTTGAAGCGAAATTGTTGGCCAGACATGCTTTGGGCATTGATATCAATCCCGACGCCGTGAAACTTGCCGAAGAAGCACTGGCATTCAATCATCAGCCGCCGACAAAGCAAAAGGTTATTGTCGGCGATGCGAGAAACCTATCTCTTCTTAAAGACAATTCGTTTGACCTGATAATCACTCATCCACCTTATATGAACATCATCAAATATTCTGACGGCGAAATACCTGCTGACCTCTCTAACATCAGCAGCTTGCCAAAATTCTGTGATGAAATCGAAAAAATTGCCAAAGAGCTACTTCGCGTTCTAAAACCAGACAAGTTCTGCACAATCCTGATTGGTGACACTCGCAAAGGAAAACATTTCGTTCCACTTGCTTTCAATGTAATGCAGCGGTTCCTAAAAGCTGGTTTCGTGTTAAAGGAGGATATTATCAAAGTTCAACACAACTGCACTACAACCGAGCGATGGCGAGCCAAAGCCAAGCAAGACAAGTTTTATCTGATAATGCACGAACACTTATTTGTCTTTCGAAAACCCAAAAATGCCGAAGACATAACAAAGATTAAATACAGCACTAACTTGTCCACCTAAAGCCACCGTAGCGAAAAAAACCTCCGTTAACTTAGGCAACTTTTATTTTTTATTCTGTCTTCTGCGCTCCGCGCGATCATTCGCGCAGGGGGGTAAAAAATTCACCAACATTTTCAACCATTTTCAGCGCATTTTGTCTCACTTTTGCGCGCGTTTTTAGCAGCTTTTAGCAATTTCTACCACTTTTTAACACGGTTTTTCTTGCCCAGATTACGCAAACTCCCCATTTTACCTGAAGGATAATCCTGATTTTTCTTTAATATCCGGCTTGCGAAGGTAGGTCGGCTGAAGTGTTAATGGGTCAGCGAATTGCCCTGCTAAAGCCTTTTCCCAGCCGAGGTTATAAACATTTCCCGCCCGCGGGTTCCAATACTTTTCATCCAGAAATCGAATGCCCTCAGCTTTGAATTTATCCTTATAGAAAACCAGTCCTTCGCCTAACAGCCATACCGGCTTAGACTTACCGCTGAATTTCCCGACGAATTCTTCCGCCGTCATCAAACAATCCGGCATTGTCTTTTTCCAGTGTCCCTGCTCGTATTCATAAGCCGCGATGAAGAACTGGCTGCGTTTAGCATCGAGAATCGCGGCGATTGTGTTTAAATCTTTGGTGCTTTCCTTCTTTATATAGTCAGTTGCGTTAGCTGCGATGACATCCAGCGTATCGACCGCGACGATTTTTGCCGCGTTTGCGAGATTCGTTGCTTTGGCCAAAGCTGCCGCTATACGCAGTCCGGTGAAGCTGCCGGGGCCGACCGATATATAGATGTGTTCGATGTCTTTAGGTTTTCTGCTGAAACGCACCAGCAGCTCGTTAATAGCAGGGAAAATTTCAGCGCTGTGTCTCATCGGGGCGGAGAAGTTGGTTTCACCGAGCATTTTTTCTCCGAGCGCGATTGCGACCGAGCCAGTTCTGCCGGATGTTTCGATGGCTAATATCAATGGCGTTGGTTTCATATATATGTGGTTTATACTGGAAAGCGAATATTTTTTAAAGTTTTTAAGGGTTTGGTTACCTCAAAAAAAGACTATTTTTCAACCATTATTTTACCCATTTTAACATAGCATTTTTTGCATTTTTTTTATTTTAATGTTGATATTATAGGGCTAAGGCATATAGTTGGAGTTTTTTCTTGCAAAGAAGCGCGTTTTTGGGTAAAATACCTAATGTAAGTCAAACCATAAAAAGGTGGTTGTAGTTACAAACATTGTGTGATGAAAAAGTCCGCCGCGGGCGGGAAAATTGTGAAAAAGTTTAACCAAGGAGGGTGTTTTTGGTTTGGAGGAGGTTAATTTTGTACAAGACAAGATTTCTAACTGAATCTTCTGGTCGAAAGCCTCTGTTAGTCATTTTAGTGTCTCTTTTGCTTCTGACAACGTCAGTTCTGTCAGCCGCGGCTGCATCTGAGCCAAGCGATGCTGATAAGGGGAAAGTAGTTCGTCAGGTGGCTCAAAAGTGGATTGAGGTTGGCGCAGAGCAATACAAGAGAGGTTACTTCAAAGCTGCGAAGCAATCGTTTCTTCTGGCACAGGACTACCATGAATATTTAACAGCTGCTGAGCGAGAGAAACTTACTGCGTTATTAGAGAAGACACACAAAGGTATACTTGCGAGAGAGTATATCCTTGAGGCAATTCGTGCGGCTGATGAATTAGTTAAGCAAGGCGAACCAATCAAGGCCCAAGCGCGCCTTGAAGAGATTAAAGATAATGAGTATTTGACTGAAGCTGAGCGCGAACTAATCGCCAAAGGGCTTAAGAAATTAAGCGAACAGTCAGATGAGCAGAGCAGAGAAATAGCCGAACTTTATAACAGCAGCGTGGAGCTTTACAACGCCGGTCAGCTCGAAAAAGCCCGGGAAGGTTTTGTTAAAGTTGCGGCAAGTAAATTAGTTGACGCACCAAAGGGGGAATCAGCGGAGGATTACCTGATAAAGATAGATGGTGTTTTGGTGCAAAAAGCCAAACCTTCGGCGCCGGCCGAAATACAACCGGAAGATGAGCTTAGCGCCACCATTGCAGCAATTACAAAAGAATTAGTTAATGGCAAGGCCGAGCCCACCAGTAAGGTCGCCGAACAGCCGGCGGTCGAGGAGCCGGCCGAGCCCGCGGTTGCTGCTGTTCCTGAAGAACAAGCGCCTGAGGCGGAGGCACCCGAAGATACCTATATCGACGTGGTTAACCGCAAAAGAACTATCCGGCAAAGCCATACAAGAGCGGTTGTTAACGATGCTGTGGCTAAAGTGCAGGATTGCATAAGCCGGGACGAATTCGATAAAGCAAAGGAAGAGGTAGAGAGAGCTGAACGGATTGTGAATGAATATCAGCAGGACCTCGGAGACGAGCTTTATAAGCAGAACAGCGGCGAATTGAAACAGCTGGCTGAGAGAATAGTCCAGGCACAGGATGCAAGGGTCCAGCAGCTGCAGGAGCAAAAGCGCTTAGAAGCGATAGAAGCACAACGCAGGGATAGAGAGCAGATGGAGGCCGACAGAAACAAGAGAGTAGCCGAACTGATGGAAAATGCGGTTACTTTCCAGAGCCAGCAGCGTTACGATGAAGCTCTTGGCCAATTAGAAAGCCTGCTTATCCTCGAGCCGTCAAACAACCAGGCTCTGTTATTGAAGCAGACGCTGGAAGATATGGTTAGCTTCCGCGAACAATTGGATACGCAGAGAGAATCGGATAAGGAACGTACCGATAGTTTGGTCGAAAGTGATAAAGCCTCGATACCATACGCCGAAGAGCTTAGGCATCCCAAGGAATGGCGGGAAATTATCGCCAGTCCATTTAGGAAAGAGGAACCTCCTTTCGGGTGGAGCGAGGCTGATGTGGCTACCGATAAACAATTGGATGAAATCGTGGACCTTTCAGAACTGACGCCGGAAACGCCTTTTGGGGAGGCGGTAGAGATGTTAAAGCATTCTGTTAACCCGCCGTTGCAGACATTCGTCAAGTGGCGGGATTTATACGACAACGCCGATATTGACCAGACTACGCCGATAAATATGGACCCGATATCAGCCATTCCGCTAAGAAAGGCGCTGGGGCTTTTGTTAGAGGCGGTTTCGGGAGGATTTGCAAATATCAATTACATTGTCGAGAGCGGAGTAGTTACGATAGCAACAGCGGAATCACTTCCACCCGTAATGGAATCACGGGTTTATGATGTTACCGACCTGATTGGCCGGCCCGCCGATTTCTATGCGACGCTTGGTAGTACTATTACCGCACCCACAGAGGGTGAAGCAGGAACGGAGCAGTTGGGCGAGCAAGAGGATATAGGCAGAGAACAGCTTGTCGCGGAGGCAATCGCCCGGGCTAATAATCTGGCCCAGCTTATCCAGCAGACCGTCCAGCCGATGAGCTGGGTTGAGACTGGTGGAGAGGGCTCTATAACAGTTTATGAGAACAAAAAGCTTATTATATATCAGACCCGCGAAGTTCATAATCGAATCGAGGAAATGTTCGCGGAGCTGCGCAAGTCGCTTGGAAATCAGGTTTCTATCGAAGCCAGATTCTTGGTGGTAGGCGAGAATTTTCTTGAAGATGTCGGCCTGGGCGTAAATTTCAGGGCAAGATTTGCCAATCCTGGGAGCGGGACCTGGGGTATATGGGATTTCACACAGGGTTCTTCAGATATGACTGATCCCACTGATACGGGGGTTACCGGCAGCTGGAGCAGTGTTGCAAGCAGTGCACTGACCGCCACGGGAGGTTATGGCAGTTTACTTCTTGGCGATCTTGAGGTTAGCGTACTTCTTAGAGCGACTCAGGCCCACAGGGACGCCAAGTCTTTGACCGCTCCGAAAGTTACTGTTTTAAGCGGTGAGGCCGCTACATTCCAGGTAGGAAGATTTAGACGTTACCCGGCTGACGTTACTTTTGATGTTACAACGATTGGCACTGGGGCGGATCAGTCTTTTTATTGGACAGTAAATTACGAGGAGCGTAGTGTAACTTCTGGTCCGCTTCTTGGTATCACCCCGATTATTACGCCGGACAAGAAGAATGTGCTGTTGAATATTGAGGTTCAAATGTCGGAATACCTTGGTATGCCGATCTATGATATTCAGCTGCCCGCAATTGGTAATAATCCCGAACAAGTTTACAAAATACCCCTTCCTGAGACGGAAACATCGATAGTTCGGACGCGTGTAAGCGTACCCGATAGGGCGACATTATTGTTAGGCGGACAAAGAATTTCCGTTGAGGTCGAAAAGGAAGCAGGGGTGCCGGTATTGAGTAAAATGCCGTTTTTTGGACGATTGTTTAGTAACCGCAGCAAAGTAAAAGACAATCTGATTTTGTTAATCTTAGTGAAACCGTCTATTATTCTGCGGGAAGAAGCTGAAAGTAAAGCGATTGCCGCAATGGAAGGCAGTAACTAAAACTTGTGGCTGGTTATAGGGTTTTTGTACAAATTATTCCTGCATTCTGCTACAGGGTGGCTTAATTTACAGCTTTTTTAGGCCGTTAAGGTGCGATAATTTCGCTTATTTTCATAAAATTCTGAAAAAAAGTGTAACATAATCGCATTTTCAGGGTACTTAATAGTGTATAATGGCGGTACTTTATAAGGGATGGTGGTGATGCACTGTTAAGTCAACATTCCGTTATGACGATAGTTTAGGGGATATTTCTATGTGGAATATCCCGCTTATTACCGCCTCAATTCCATAAGCAAAGAAGAATAAGGGAGTATAAAGATGAAGAGGCAGATCCTGGTCGGCTCGTTAATCCTGCTGTTCGCAGCGGCTTTGGCAATAGCAGACGATTCTTATAAGCCCGGCGCATTACTTGTGCGTTTTGCAAACCCCAAAGCTACTACACAAGCGAAGAATGCCGTTTTGAGCGCAATTTCCGGCAATCCTTCTACCAATGTAGTTAAAGAATACCGCATTGTCCCGGGGCTTGCACTTGTACAGCTTCCCACTGGTATGACAGTGAAGCAAATGCGTGTTTTTGCGGCCCTGTCTCCGGATATTCTTTATGCAGAGCCGGTCTACAAATGCAGAAAATCTGCTGTTCCTAATGATGCGCGGTTCTCCGACTTGTGGGGGCTGCATAACACGGGGCAGGAAGGCGGCACCGCCGACGCAGATATCGATGCGCCTGAGGCCTGGGATTTGGATACAGGAGACGGCAGTGTTGTTGTAGCGGTTATCGATTCTGGTGTTGATTATACACACTCAGACCTCGCAGCCAATATGTGGCACAACCCCGGCGAAATCCCCGGCAACGGTATTGATGATGACGGTTCTGGATTTATAGATGATTATTACGGCTGCGACACTGGTTCTAATGATGCTAATCCAATGGATGACTCGGCAGATCCCGGCCACGGTACTCATGTTTCAGGTATTATTGGTGCGGTCGGCAACAATGGGATTGGGGTTACCGGCGTCTGCTGGAACGTCAAGATTATGGCCGTAAAAATCGCTGCCGATGATGGTACTCTCTATTACAATGCAGCTATCGATGGTATCGAGTATGCCGTAAGCAAAGGCGCCAAGGTTATAAATGCCTCCTGGTACCTCGACCCTTCCAGCGGGTTCCCGCAAGCCCTTTACGATGCGATTGAGGCAGCAGAGAACGCCGGCGTTCTCTTTGTTACCGGCGCAGCAAATGACGATAGAAGCATTGACGCAATGCCTTATTACCCTGCAAGTTATACTCTGGATAATGTCATCTCGGTAATGGCAACTTCAAATATCGATGAAAAGGCATATTATTCCAATTTTGGTCTTATATCTGTAGACCTTGCCGCACCAGGCGGGGAGCAATACGATGATGGTGACCCAAGGGGTATTCTGAGTACAATACCGGGTAACCAGTACGAATATTATCAAGGCACGTCAATGGCTGCTCCGTACGTTGCAGGAGCTTGTGCGTTACTTTGGACCGCTGACCCCAATCTGACCTACACTGATGTCAAGGGATTCCTGATGGATTATAGCGATCCGCTTGCGTCTCTAACGGGTCTTTGTGCTACCGGCGGGCGATTGAATTTATATAATTCGCTGCATGAGGTTCTGTTTGATTCTACTTCGCCGTTGCCCGACCCTGCTGAATGGGAGTTCGTGCCCCAGGCGACTGGTTTGCATACAATCATTATGCAGGCCAAAGAGGCAACCGACCACTCCGGAGTTGAGTACTATTTTGTGTGTACAGATGTTGATTCGGGAGGTCCAAACCCTGCTTTCGACAGCGGCTGGCAGGATAGTACGTTGTATACTCGCAGCGATTTTACTGAGAACACAACATATACTTTCACGGTAAAATATCGTGATAAATCTGATAATCATAACGAAACTGCACCGTCGATAGCGAGATCTGCCGCAACTGCTAATGGTACAGATAATCTCCCTCCGTTTTCAAATCCGAGCCGATGGAAGATACGGCCTAAGGTGCAAAGGATTCGGCCGACTCCTCGCGTTGGTATGGAAGCCATGGCCTCTACCGATGAAAACGGCCCGATAAGCTATTTTTTCACATGTGTGGATGTAGATGGTACAGGTCCTAACCCCGCTTTAGACAGCGGTTGGATTACAGCTATATATACAATATCATCAGGGCTTAATGTAGGCAGCAGCTATACCTTCACGGTCAAAGCCAGAGATTTCTTGCTTAACGAGACCGCCGAGTCTGACCAGGCGACTGTAACGATAAGCAGCGAGGGTGGGAATTTACTTACTGTCCCGAGACCTTACACCACAATTCAGGATGCCGTTAACGCCGCAGTTGATGGGGATACTGTCGAGGTCAGGCCCGGCACATATACCGGTACCGGCAACCATGCCATAGACTTTGGAGGCCACAACATTATTGTACGAAGTATGGACCCCAACGACCCGGCTACGGTTGCAGCTACGGTTATTGACTGTGGCTTTGAGAACAGGGCCTTTTATTTCCACCACGGTGAGGACCATAACTCGGTTGTTACCGGTTTTACAATCGTAAATGGCTTAGGTATGGATGATTCTGGCAATCCGTCCGATAACGGTTATGGCGGAGCCATAGCCTGTTTTAACGACAGTGAGCCTACAATTACAAAGTGCGTTATTATGAGTTGTTTTGCCGCGGGCAATAGCGGCAGCAACGGCGATCCCGGTGCCGATGGAGGGCCTGGTGCAAATGGTGATGATTACGATGCAACCAACGGCACCCCAGCAACCGACGGCGACGACGGCGGCGACGGCGGCGATGGCGGCGACGGCGACGATGGCGGTAGTGGTTTTGGCGGAGCGTTTTACTTCGATAGTGGAAGTCCGGAAATTCGACAGTGCAAAATTATCGCCTGTGGAGCCCTTGGCGGCAATGGCGGAACGGGCGGCGACGGCGGCAATGGCGGCGACGGCGGCACCGGCGGCAATGGAGGCAATAGCGCAGTCGGTGCCGGCGGCGGCGACGGCGGCGACGGCGGCAGAGGCGGCAGAGGCGGCGGCGGCGGTATTGCTTTAGGCGGTGCGATGCACTTCGGCACTGCTTGCAGGCCCACAATTGTTGAGTGTGAAATTACAGGCTGCGGTGTCATAAATGGGGGAGGTGCTGCTGCCGGAAATGGCGGCGACGGCGGAGATGGCGGCAACGGCGGAAATGGCACTACAGGCGGCCCCGGCGGCACCGGCGGCAACGGCGAAAACGGCGGATTTGCCGGGACAGATGGGCTGTCAGCAAGGGGTGGGGCTTTATACTATGCACAAGGCTGCGTTGTTACTATTGCGGACACCATAATCAGAGATAATACGCTTTTTATTAATGATAGTGGTACTCACAGTGGCGGCGATGGCGGCAATGGCGGTAACGGCGGCAATGGCGGCGATGGCGACACTGGTGCTGGCCAATGCGGTTCCGGCGGCGATGGCGGCTACGGTAGGATAGGCGGCGATGGCGGTGAAGTTGGTTCTGGTAGTGGTTCATGCAGCGGTGGTTTGGACAGACCGGATAATTCGGCTTATAACCAACTGAATTCGACGGATGTTCGGGGAGGCGGTAATTATTATGGACCTGATTGTATAGTTGGTATTACCGCTTGCACGATAAGTGGTAATGATGCCGGCGGCCAGAATTCCTTCGGCATAGTTGGTTGGGGAGGCGGCGAGTTTTATGAACGCAACTGCAATTCTGTATTTAATAATTGCAAAATAGAAGATAATAATGCGAGCGTTGACGGGGGCGGGATTGATTTCAATTCCGTCAATGCCAGCGGCTCAGCGACGCTTAATTTCTGTGATATAACTGGAAACAGCGCCAGCGCGGGCGGCGGCATCTTCGGCGGAAGTGTCTATGGGACTTTTACCATAAATATATCCGACAGTAATTTCCGCGAAAATGATGCGCTGTTCGGCGGCGGGATATATCTGGAAAGAACAAACCTGACGATTGAGGATTCCATCTTAAGCGGCAACACAGCTTTTGAAGGCGCCGGAATGTGGAATTATGACTGTACAACGACGGTTAAAGGATGCTCCGTAAAGGAAAACGAGGCATCATTCGGCGGAGGATTTTCTTTAATCGAGTCCCGCGTTAGTATCGAAAACACTAATTTAACCGGCAATCAAGCCTCTTCTTCTTTTTATGGCACCGGCGGCGCGTTGTTTTTCGAAGGCTGGTCCGACGACCCGCATCAGATTACTAACTGTCTTATAACTGACAACAATGCATATGCATATGGCGGAGGCGTGTCGATCAATCGCGGCTCATGGGTTCAAATTAACAACTGCACCCTTGTGGGAAATGATGTCATCGGCCCCGATGGCGTCGGCGGCGCCGTAAGCAATGCGGAATTTTGGGCCTGGGCCGAGATAGATAATAGTATTTTGTGGGGTAACCGGGCGGAAGCCGGCGGTTCTCAAATCGCAGTAGGAAACCCCTTTGGTTCATATCCGTCTGGAGATGGTCGTTATGCAGATGTCTATGTCAGCAATTCCGATGTTCAGTACGGCGAAGGAGACGTCTGGCTGGAAGATGAAACCCAAACATATACCGCTTTGTGGTGGCTGGGGGGTAATATTGATGAAGAGCCGTTGTTCGCCAGCACCAGGGCCGACGAGCAGACTTACTTTTTAAGCCAGATTGTTGCGGGACAGTTAAGCGATAGTAACTGTGTCGATGCCGGAGACGGCACCGCCAGTGCCCTTGACGCTATTATAGGGATACCGCTGACGACTCGAACCGACCTTGTTGCTGATGCCAACACTAATGATATTGTTGATATGGGTTATCACTACCCGGCAAGTTCTGTTGTGCCGCAATACGAGTTTACAGTTGAGGTAGTGAACCAGGGGTATGGCACTTTCGGTACGGTTGATGTAAATTTGCCGCCTTTGATATTGGTGTCAGATGCTAATACATACGATGTCAACCAGGGCAGGGTAATAGAGCTTCGCGCAGAGCCGAACGATGGCTGGGAAGTTTATCAATGGACAGGGGCTGATTATCTCCCTGTGCATCCGACGGACCAGAATTACAATACGGTAACGATGAATTCTGATAAGACGGTGACCATCGAATTCGGGCCTAAAAACGCGTATAAGTTGGTTACTCATGTCATTGGCGACGGCACGATATCGCCGTCGGGTCTCAATACCTATTCTCCTGGCACTGTGGTAACTTTGAAAGCTACTCCTGCAAATCCTTCTCAGGTTGTTATATGGACAGGTACCGACGACGACCTCTTAGACACGCAGTACAATACGGTAACTATGGATGCGCATAAGGAGGTTTTCGCTGAGTTTTATTCGCCGAGAACACTTTATGTCCCTGGTCAGTACCCGTCGATTCAGGCGGCCATCGATGATGCTGACGATAGGGATATAATCGAACTTAGTGCGGCGCCAGAGCCTTATTACACCCAGTTTGGTTTTGAAATCTACGATAAGGCTATTACAATAACCAGCACCAATCCTGATGACCCGTGCTGTGTTGCTAATACGATTATTCAGATGGATGCCGGCGTGGGCGAAAATCGCGACACTATTTTCCGTTTTTATGGCGTAGAGCATAATACAATTCTGAATGGTCTTACAATTAGAGGATTTATTGGCGGGGGCTTTACCGCGGTTGCTGGCAGAGCATGCGATGATGTCAACGGTCCTGGATCTAACGGTGGAATGAATGCCGGAGGTGGGATATCTTGTTATGTAGCTTCACCGACCATTAAAAACTGCGTGATTTCCGATTGCACTATGATAGGCGACAATGGCGGCAATGGTTTCAACGGTTGCCAGGATTATCCCGATGGTTTTCCGGGTGGTTGGCCGGGAAGAGCCTACGGCGGCGGCGCGGCCCTTTTCTACAACAGCAGCCCAATCTTTATAAATTGCGTCTTTAGAAATAACAACGCTATTGGCGGCAATGGCGGTGATGGTGGAAGTGGCAATAGTGCAATCCCTGGGCCATGGGGACGTGGCGGCCCAGGCGGCGGCTGGTATTACGGGGAAGGCAGCTACTGGTATAATCACGACTGGCCGAATGGTGAGTATTGTGATGGGGGTGGGTGTTGGTTTGACCTGTACACTGAATACACCGGCCGCGGCGGTGCGGTATATGTCGGCCCGAGCTGCTCTCCGGAATTTATAGGTTGCACTTTTACCAATAATAAGAGCTTCAGCGGCACCAATGGGATTTGCGGTCAGGGCGGTAATCCGTATAGCGGTCGGGATGAACCGGCCAGCCGCTATAGGATAGATAACTCCGGCGGTGCGGTATATGTCGCCGGAGCCAGCACAGCGCAATTTATAGACTGTGTGTTCAATAACAACGCGGCCGATATCAATAACCTCCCGGATAGCAGCGACATGTTCGTTAGTTATGGCGGTGCAATTGCTTTTGAAGACGAGGCAGACCTTACCTTCGAAGGATGTACTTTCAATAACAATTTGGCAACAATTGGCGGCGGTATATATTCGAGCAATTCCAGCCCGCTGATTGGGGATTGTAACTTCCTGGCTAATTCAGCTTTCCACGGCGGCGGTGCGCTTTTAGTTAGCGGGACGGTCAATATTGACGGAACCAGTTTCAACGAAAACGAGGCAACAGTTACGGCCGGCCAGGGCGGCGGGTTATGTCTACTTGGCACAAATGCCGGAATTGTTGACTGCAATTTCGCTAATAACAGCACACGCGGCTCCGGCGGCGGAATCTATTTCTCCAATAAGAATGTCTTCGGTGAGGATATATCAGGAGACAATCAACTGCTTGTTAAAAACTGCCTGATAACAGGTAACTCTGCCAGCAGGGACGGCGGAGGTATTTCGTCAAATTGGTACTCGGAGCCTAATATCGTCAATTGTACCATTGCTGACAACGTAGTTACAGGAGTCGGCTTTGAAGGCGGGTTTGGCGGTGGAGTATACTGTTCGTATAGCAGTTACGTTAATATCATTAACAGCATCCTATGGGGCAACTCGGGCAATATCGGTGTTCAAGGCTCACAGCTTGCCATTGCCACCGGTGTTCCGTACGACCCGAGGCTGTCAACAGTAAATGTCGCATATAGTGATATTCAGGATGCCAATGACCCGTGCGCGTTTGGCAGGACAGTAGAGGCGCTTGACCTTGTCTTCTGCATAGATACGACCGGCAGTATGGCTGATGATATCGATGCTGTTAAAGCTGCTGTAAATCAAATAACCAGCGCTATAGTAACTGAAGTTAATGATTACAGAATCGCCGTGATGGACTATAGAGATTTTAATGAGACTCCATATGGTAGTGATGAGACTGATTACCCATACAGGGATGTTTTGGGTTTCACAACAGATACAAGTTTAGTAGCAAATGCGATTAATTCATTAACCGCTGCTGGTGGCGGTGATACACCTGAATCGGTCTATGCGGCCCTGATGGATTGTATCAACCATAACTCGCTGGCGGCGGCGCTTGGCGGCCAGTTGCACGGGGCCAGCCCCGCATCAACTGGACCGGGAGCCTGGCGGACAGGCGCAGGGGTGATGAGAGTAATTCTTCTTATGGGTGACGCTGAGCCTCATGACCCAGAGCCTTTTACGAATTATACGGTTGAAGATATTATCGCAGCGTCCAGCGGCAGTGATCCCGTACGCATCGTCTCGCTGATGGTTGGCGCAGATGTTAATGCGACCAATTATTTCGAAAGGTTGGCCGGCGAAACAGGTGGAACATTCATGCAGGCCGATAGCGCTGCAGATGTAGTTGATGCGATGCTGAATGCGATTAACATGGTTTCACAGACCCCAGACCCCATCTTTGTTGATGTTAATTGCGTTCTTAACTGGACCGACGTCAATCACAGATGGGACGCCAACAGTCATAATATCAATGCAGACCCCTGCTTTATTGCGGGTTATTATCTAAGTCAGGTCGCTGCCGGGCAGGATATAAACAGCCCGTGCATTAACGCAGGAAATGTTGATGCGAATGACCCGAATATCGGCCTTGATACCTACACGACCAGAACCGACAGTTTCCCTGACGTCAACGACCCCAACTACCCTGACCCGAACAGCGCCATTGTAGATATGGGTTATCACTACAGGTTGTTCATAGCGCCGCGATACGAGTTACTCGTTACAGCCGATGAAGTTCCTGACCTTGACTCGGGGCAGCAGCCTGTGGTTGATCCTAACGGAGGGTCCTACTATCAGTACACTGTAGTGCATCTGAACGTCAGTCCAAATCCGCCGCCGTCTGGCTACCAGGTTTTGTGGACCGGTACGGACAATGATGGGCTTACCGGCACCGAGAACACGGTGCTGATGGATAGGAACAGGACGGGGACAGACAAGGTTACCGTGACGTTCGTGAGGAACGTCTGCGATTTGACGACCGGCGTAATTGGCTACGGCGGAACTATTATGCCCGCAGATGGTAATTATCCGCGCGGCGCAGTCGTAGTTCTTACTGCCTCTCCGAATGCAGGTTACAGAGTCAAACGGTGGATTGGGACGGATAATGACAATTCTACCTCCACAAATAACACCATTACTATGAATGGTGACAAAACAGTTTCGGTTGAGTTCGAACAGCCCGTGACTATCACTGTTCCCGGCGACTTCTCATCACTTCAGCAGGCGCTGGACGCGGCCGAAGAGGGCGATACGGTCTTGATTGCTCCGGGCACTTACACTACTTCCACAGGTTACTATATTCACGATTCGAACATTATTATAAGCAGTATTGTTCCTGAGGACCCATGCGTTGTTGCCGCGACAACAATCGAAATGCAAATCGGAGATGAGGGCTACATCAGCACGAGCGCTTTCGCAATTTATAATGTAGGTCCTGAAACAGTTCTTAACGGTATTACTATCAGAGGGTTTGTCCACCAGGCTTATAGTGGACTTCCTGGTGATGAATTGGGCGAGGATGGGTATAATGGTGCACACGCCTTCGGCGGTGGTATCATTTGCTATATGGCGTCTCCGACCATTAAAAACTGTAGATTTGTTGATTGCAGTGTTATTGGCGGAAACGGCGGCAACGGCTATAACGGTAGCGGCAGCAACCCGGATGACCCCAATATTAACGGCACCGATGGCGGTTGGCCGGGCAGGGCTTACGGCGGTGGATTGGCCTGTCTCGTCGATAGCAGTCCATCCGTTATTAATTGCACTTTTGAAAATTGCACTGCAACGGGAGGTAATGGCGGCGATGGCGGCAACGGCGGTACTACCGAAGATTCCTACGGACAAGGCGGACGCGGCGGCGGTTGGTATTACGGCGAGAGTAACCGAGAGTGGTATCGCCGCCCATGGGTCAACTCCAGTCAAGGTTATGAAAGATTTGGGCCTGCCATGAATAGCTTCTATGACTTTTACAACGAGTATTCAGGCCGAGGCGGTGCGGTGTTCATCGGTGAACAGTGCGCCCCGACATTTACTCATTGCACTTTTATCAATAACCGAACCGAAGGCGGTACCTGCGGAATTACAGGCTTGGATGGCTGGCCGCCGCAGGATAGAGAGGAGCCCAGCATACACTGGGAAATTGAGAACTTCGGCGGTGCGGTATTTTGTGAAGCAAACAGCACGCCGGTATTTACCGACTGCAACTTTGCGGGTAATACGGCTGACACCACCTATCTGGCCGACAACGACGACCCATTTGTAAGCTATGGCGGCGCTTTGGCTTGGGAAAAAGGTGCAGGTGTTGTCCTTGAGAGCTGTAAATTCAGCGACAATTTGGCAGCTATCGGCGGCGCAATGTATGGTTCCGATGCCGATGCCGAAATTACCGACTGCAACATCTCCGGCAACTTGGCATACCAGGGCGGTGGATTCTTCGGTGCCTCCGGCTCAGCGACAATACAAAAATGCATTGTCCATAACAACTTCGCCGGGATGGCAGAAAACAATGCAGGCGGACAAGGCGGTGGAATCTACAGCGCCTCTATGGCAGTTGAAATCTCCGATTCTAATATTTCTTACAATGAGGCCAACACCTCCGGCGGAGGCTTATTCTTAACAGGTGTCACGGGCTCACAAACTGTTATGAACTGCTTGATTACAGGTAATTTTGCTGGCAGAGACGGCGGCGGTATTTCGTCAAATTGGCATTCAGAGCCTAACATCGTCAATTGTACGATTGCAAACAACGTTGCTACTGGAATCGGCTTTGGCGCTGCATATGGCGGCGGAGTGTACTGTTCCTATGGAAATTACACCAATATAGTTAACAGTATTCTTTGGGGCAACTTAAGTCAAAATGGCCCACAGCTTGCTATCGGAACCGGCTTCGAATACGACCCGAGGCCTTCCACGGCGAGTGTTTCCTATAGTGATATTGAAGGTGGACAGTCAGGTATCTTTATTGACAGTGGTTGCACGCTCAACTGGTGGGGAGTCACAAACCTCCAGGCAGACCCATATTTCGTAACCGGGCCGCTGGGCAGCTACTATCTCAGTCAAATAGACACCAACGACCCCAATCAGACCGCTGACAGCCCCTGCGTTGAAGCCGGAAATGACCTGGCAAGCGATATCGGCTTGTCATACCCATATACCACACGTACCGATGAAGTATTTGATACGAATGTGGTAGATCTGGGCTATCATTACCTGCTTGCTCATCCGATAGAGTTCTGCAGTTTCTGTGACTTGTCCAACGACGGAGACGTTGATCTTGTTGACTTTGCGATATTCGCACTGTCCTGGCTTGACGATGGTTGCTCAAAGGACAACAACTGGTGCGACGGAGCCGACTTTACGTTTGATTCGTACGTTAACTTCGAAGACTTGAACTTATTCTACGAATGCTGGATTTCAGAAGATAATGAGGCTCCGCTTCCAAATCCGAGCAAGTGGAAGGTAGCGCCCCACTCGACTACTACAACGCCTCCTTATGAAATCAGCATGACAGCCGAACCTGCCTTTGACGCCTGGGGCGGACTTGTCGAGTATTACTTCGAATGCGTCACCGGTAATGCCGACAGTAACGGTTGGGTCTCCAATACGACATACGTTATCACCGACCTCGACCCGAATACCACATATGGCTTCAGAGTAAAGGCTCGTGATGAAAGAGGCCACGAAACCCAGTGGTCGGCAATCGGTTATGCATCAACCGGCCAGGCGCCGGTAGAGGTAGACACCACTCCGCCTGAACCTCCTACTATGACCTGGGCTTCGCCGCCGGCGGCAGTGCCAGGAAGCTCAACTGCGATTACAATGACGGCAACGACCGCTACTGACAGCAGCAATCCTGTAATGTATTATTTCGAATGTACCAGCAACGGCACCTTCACCAGTGCTTGGCAGATAAACACGACCTATTTGGCTACTGGTCTTGCTCCGAGTACTTTGTATACATTTACGGTTAAGGCTCGAGATAACGCTGGTCCCCCTAACGAAAACCTCCCGTCAGCCCCAGCTTCTGCGACCACTAATGCGGAAGAAGGACCGGTGGATAACCAAGCGCCGGGACCTGTGGCATGGCTAGTGGAGCCTTACGAAACCGGCAGCGGGTTCGATGCCAGGGTCTGGATGACAGCAGTAACAGCCACAGATGCGGGAGGTAACGGCGTGTGGTATCAATTCGAGTGTACCGATGTTTCAGGTCTCTATAGCGGTGATTGCGGAAATCTTACGGATGGCTACAGCAGTGACTGGATAGCTGCACCGGAATGGAACAATATATGTATACATCTTGCTAATCAAGGCCACACCTTCCGCTTCAGGGTTCGTGATAACCTTTGGAATGTAAGTGCTTGGTCGTCTACTCTGCCGGCTTTATAGTATCAGCGAAATTTTGCTTTGGCTTTTAGCCCGCAAAATTGGCCTTGAGCGTCTGATAGCCGTAGTGTGCCAGCAGATGGTCGAGTATTACTATAGCTGTATAGTTCTCGGCGACAGGCCATATCCTCGCCACAATCGTGGGGTCACGCCTGGTAATAGCCGCCAGTCCTTTGTTTTCGAGTGTATATTTGTCGATTGTCTTCTGTGGTTTGTCGATTGTCGGCGTCGGCTTGACCGCAAGTCTGACGACGATTGGTTGGCCTGTTGAAAGCCCGCCCGTAATCCCGCCGGCATTATTTGACTCGAAAGTAACCTTCCCCTTTTTCGCCTGCATCTGGTCGTTGGATTGGATGCCCGTCATATCTTTCACCGCAAAACCTGCGCCGACCTCTACGCCTTTAACGGCCCCGATACCTAACATCTTGCCTAATTCAGCATCGAGTTTATAGAAGACCGGCTCACCCAGACCTGTCGGCACGCCGGTCGCGACTATTTCAACTACGCCGCCGGATGAATCTCCTGTCTTGGTTATCTTGTTGCACGCTTTGACCATTTCCTCGGCAGCTTCGATATCCGGGCAGTTGACGACATAGTGCACGCCGTATTTCTCTTTGACCTTGCTGTCGCTCATCTTTGGTGCTTTGCTGCGAATAGCGTCGATTTCATTCTCGATTTGGGCAAATACAGCCGCCTTTTCCAAAAACCGCATATCCATATTTACCCTGCCTTTGACGTAGATTTCCTGGTAGAACGGGTCAAGGTCGTGCCGCATTTTTTTATACTGCTCGGTATAGGCAAAGGCCTTGTCGTGTGGGACATCGGGACAGCTGACACTTGCGAGTTCTTTCACGTATGAGAAGATTTCAATGCCGCATTTTTTCAGGATTTTTTTGGCTACATATCCGGCTGCGACAATAGTCGATGTATATCGTCCGCTGAATATGCCTGCACCGATTGCGTCGTCATCAGGGCCGTACTTAATAAATGATGCGTATGATGCGTGCCCCGGCCTCGGCGTGCGGTTTGTGTCCTGATATTGCTCTATATGGACGAAATGCCGGTCGAGGTTTGGAATCAGTATTGTCAGCGGCGTCCCGTTGGTGTGGTTTTTGTTTTTGGCTCCCGCAATAGTATCGGCGGCGTTCAGCCCGTTGTAAATAACCGGCAGGTCAGGCTCTTTTCGCGGGCTGCTCAATTCGTCGGCTCCCGGCTTTCTAAGCAGCAAATCGCCGTAAATCTCCTGCTCAGTTAGTATCATCCCCGGCGGAACGCCCTGTATAACAGAAGTTAAACCTTCCTGGTAAGACCCGCCTGCCACCGTTACCTGAAACATCCGTCCTAAAGAGCAGCCAATCATTTTTCAAGCTCTCCTTAAAGTTACTAATAATTTGTCATTCCTGCGCAAGCAGGAATCCAGAGTTAGAATCGAACTGAGGCAGTATAACCCTATTTATAGAAAACTTCAAACTTTTCCCAGAAGTCTGGGAATGATTTCGCTACGCACATCTCGTTTTCAATTGCTTGGTCGCCTGTCGCCAGTCCCGCAACAGCAAAACTCATCGCAATCCTGTGGTCGTTATGCGGGTCTATCTGTGCGCCGTGTATCTTTCCGCCGCCCTTTATAATAAGCGAATTTTCATCGCACGCCGCCTCTGCGCCCATTTTCCCAAGCTCCGAAGCCATTACCGCCAGTCTGTCGCATTCCTTATTTCTCAAATGCCCTATATTCGTGAGCCTGCTTTCCCCCTTCGCAAATGCGCACGCTATAGCTACTGGCGGAACCAAGTCCGGCAGGTCGCTCATGTCCTGCTCAATTGCGGTTAGTTTCCGCCCCGTGATGCAAATCCCATCATTTGTTTCTGATACCTCGCATCCCATCTGCTCCATCAGCGGGAGAAACGCCTTGTCCCCCTGTTTTGTGTCAGGCCGCAACCCCTTTACAGTAACTTTCGCTTTACAAATCGCCCCTGCCAGGAAGAAAAATGATGCGCTGCTGTAATCGCCTTCTATTGTTATCTCTCTCGCCGAATACCTTCCCTTCGGAATTTCTATCTGCTTGTAATTACTGTTTTTCGCCTTTATGCCGAACTCAGCCATCATTTGCAGACTGATGTCGAAATATGGCTTTTCCGTCATTTCATCGACGCATTTCAGCGTTACTTTCTTTTCCGCGTAAGGCGACGATATGACAATCGAGCTGAAATATTGTGAACATTCCCCGCCTCTTATCTGTGCTTGGCCGCCTTTAATCCCGCCGCCGTAAACTTTGATAGGCGGAAAACCTTCTTTGTCGAGATAATCTATCCTGCATCCTAATTGCCGCAGTCCCTCCACCACTTCTCCGATAGGCCTTTCGGTAATCCTTTTGCTCCCCGTGATAACTATCGGCTTGTCAGATAGATTGGCCGCCGAAGTTAGAAAATTCATCCCTACTCCGGATTCGCCTACGTTTAATTCGTCTTTTACCGGCGTGTATTTTCCGCCTGTGCCTGTTACGGTTAGCTTATCACTTCCGGCTTCGATTTTTATGCCAAGCCGTTTCAGACACTCAATCACATTTCGCTGGTCTTCGCCGAACAGAGGGTTGTAAATCGTGCATTCACCGGCACTTAGAGAGCTGATAATTAAGGCACGCAAGGTGTGTGCTTTGGATGGCGGAGCATCCACAGTAACATCAGTATTACGGATTTTATTTACGATTTTCATAATCAGAATTGTATTTCTACCAGAAATTGAGAGGAATTAAAAGAAGTTTTTGATTTTGACAGTCCTGGGGATGTTTAGCTTACTTCGGGTATAAAGTTGGTCGTATGGTGTTTTTAATAATCTTTGAGGGAGTTATAAATACTTTTGCAGGCGGGCAATATCAAAGGTGTGATTTTGCAGTCTTTGCAGGCCCAGTGGAATAAAATCTTCTGGTCCTCGGAATTAAGATTGTTCTTGGCGTAGGGATGTCGGATATATTCGTCCACACAGCAGGGCGGAAAACCAAATAAAAAACCCTCGAAACGTATAGTCTGCGCAGATTTATCTATCGGCGTGCCGGCAAATCGTTTTTCGTAGAGTTGAATGTAACCGGCCGATGTGCCGAAAATATTTTCTAAAACCTCCTTGCCGGTCTTGACCGTTCGCCGGATTTGTTTCGTAAGCAGGCCTATTTGTTGTAACAATCCGAACCCGTGGCCGTCTAAAGGTTTTTCCCATCTGCTTAATGGCTTTAGTCCCTCACAGGTAAGCAGGGCAAGATATGCCAGTTCAAAGTCGATTTCCTTAAGGGCCTTGATATGCTGTTTGAGTTCCTGCGAGTCAAAATCCAAATCTGCTTCCCTTCAACCGTCTCGCTGTTTAGCGTCCTAATCTTGTCCCGGCTCGGTGCTCTCCAGCCATTTGTCGGCGAATTCAGCAAAGTCGGCAAAGTCCTCTTTGCAGTCTTCATTTAAATCACCGGGCAAATGCAGCGCCCCTAAATCGCCGCAATGCCGCGGTATTTCAAGCGCCCTTGCCAAGTCCGCCACGTTAAGCCTGCCATCGACCTGTTCAACACCAGGATAATGGCCGTCGTAGCTGAACGAGCCATGCTCCATATAATGCAAAGCCATCTTAAAAGGAAAACTCACCGTTATGCCTAACTGTGGATTTGTTACCCCTCCCGGCCCCATAGGCATAGTTGCTCCGCAAATATCACATATGTGCGCCCCGTATTGCGGCCCCCACCATTTATATGTTTCACCCGGTAGGGCATCCTCTTCCCACGGCAATTCCTCGATAGCAGCAGCGCACTGTTTTGCCAGTTCAATTCCGTCGGGGATAAGGTCTTTGTCTTGGTCAGCGTCGTGTAGATTGTAACCCGCTGCAAGTTCCTCGCTGTCAGCTAAAAGGTCCCCATCGAGGTCGTTGGCGTCGGGGGCTAACTGGTTCGAGTCGACAACATAATTCAACGGCAACTGGTGCGCGTTGGGTTCATAAGGGTATCGCCGTTCAAGCGCCCTCATTAAAAGCGCTACATTAAGTCTTCCCTCGACAGGTTCAACGTAGTAACCGTCGTAGCTGAACGAGCCATGCTCCATATAATGCAGTGCCAGCTTAAAATCAAAACTCACCGTTATGCCTAACTTTGGATTTGTTACCCCTCCCGGCCCCATAACCACAGTTGCTCCGCAAATATCACATGTGTGCAGACCCATTTGCGGACTCCACCATTTATATGTTTCGTTCGGACCAGCTTCATTTTCCCACGGTAGGTTGTTGATATCAGTTGCGCAAAGTTTTGCTAATTCGACGCCGTCAGGTATTCCGTTGCGGTTCTCGTCAGCCTTGAATGCACGGTAGCCAATCGCAAGTTCTTCTTTATTGGCGAGCAAATCCGCGTCTGCATCCTGGCTGACAGGCAGTTCGTGCGGGTCAGGCGTATATGCAGCGAGGGCTTTATTTACCCCTGCAACTGACCCTAAAGCAATTACAGCGGCGGTGCCGGCTGCAAGAGCGCGTTTCTTGAACCTTTCTTCCCGCTTAGATTGTTCTCTAATATGTCTTTGATGTGCCCTTCTTAACTTCCTCATTTTTGTAACCTCCTAAAATAGCTTAACCCTTAAATTACCCCTTATCACAATACCCCCCAAAAGTCAAGAGAAAACCAGTATTAATTTAGTTTCCCCTGTCCCCATTTTTTTACTCATCCACTCATCCACTCATTCACGCATCCCCTCATCTACTCATTTACTTTCTGTCTTTTTTTCACAACTTTACATACATTCTTCACACTTTTATGTACATTTTTCGCAATTTCGTGCGCATTTTTACCAATTCTTACGCAAATTGAACGTATTTTAACCGCTTAAAGATTGCCTATTTTATCTATTTAACGTGAATTATTTTGACTTGTTTATTTTGTTGTGTACCAGTCGGCTATGTCGTCTTTGTGCTTGAGTATGATTTCGAAATCTTCCTTATCTATTGTGCCGTCAGCATTTATATCGCCGAGCAGGTAATTTTTGGGTGATTTTGCACTGGTCAGCAAGTTATCAATAAGAATAGTAAGGTCCAAATTATTGACAATGCCATCAGCATTTAGGTCATACAACAGTATGTTGTCATTATCTTGTTTAGTGACATTCCACGCCAAGCCGTAACGCTGGTTTGTTTGTATCTCATCGGTATCACTGGAGGTGACGACAAGCTCGTAATTTGTGATATTTGCATCGGCCTTGCAATAAATATGCTCGACGTTATCGACTTTGCTGTCGCTGTAATCGAGCAGATAGGTATTGTTGGGTTCATCTGTATCAACAGCCCAGAGTTCAAGCCGAAGGTCAGCATCTTCATCCGGCATCGGGTCAAAAGGATAAACGTCGCTGAAATGCTTGTTCCATACGACCGTGGCGGTAATAAAGTTTTCGTTCGGTTCCGGGAGGGTGATTTTGTAGATGTTTTCCGGGGTCTTACTTTCAAGCTGGTTATTGTCCCATCCGAGGGTGGGGACAGCAGACAGGCCGGGCTTGGTCTGGCCTGCGATTAGATTTCTATATGCGCCAACGGCGTTTAACATTCCGGCACCCTGGAGAAAATCCAACGGCGCCTCGTGGTCATCGTCTTTTTCAAGTTTGCCTTTATGCCAGTAGGGCAGTTTCTTTGCCGAATTCAGCAGGATAGCTTTCATTACGCAGTTTCCGCCTTCTTTTGCGACAGCGGGGCTTAAATCCATGTCTCCTTTGGCCTTTTGAACGAGCAGGCCGATTGCTCCTGCGACGATGGGCGTTGAGAAGCTTGACCAGTTGCCGGTCGGTTCGTAGCGGCCTGGGTCATTTGCATCGGCTGCCAGGCAGTTGCCGGGAGCGACGATATCGGGTTTGCATCGTCCCTCTGCGGTCGGCCCTAGGCTCGAATTCTCCGGGTAAGCGAGCGAGAAGTGCGATAATTTATCTGCGAGATTTTCGGCGTTTACGGAGTTAATGACTCCGACACCAATAGCATTGGAGCCGGCGCCTGGGTAAAGCAGGGGGTCGAAAGCGTCTGAGCCGTTTCCTATGCCGGCCACGACAATAATGCCGTCCTGCTCAGCCATTGCTTCCATTCCTCTTGTCCACCAGTCTTCAAACTGAGTGCCGAAGCTGGCGGTTACAATGTCCGCATCAGGCGGCGAGTGAGGAAAGATATTATTAGTTAAAAAATACCAAAATTCATAGTTATCAGCCTGGGCCTGTGGTGCAGCCCCCTGATAGTGGAATTGCCCCAGCTGTGGATTATAGGCATTGAGGTCTTCGCCGAGCAGTATGGAGCAGATAGCTGTTGAGTGGGGCGATATGTCGGCTGCAGGTTCGGCCTGGTCTATGAAATTTAGCTGTTTGTCTTTGAAGCAGCTATGCTCGATGCTTGGCTGGTAGTCATTTTGGGGTTCGCCGTCAATATAAGTATTACTTCGACAGATGACGGCGAATTTGACGCCGGCGCCTGTCAGGTTGGGGTCTAATTGCCTTAGCGTATAAATCCCGCTGAAATCTAATCCCTGCGGCTGCAGTACTTCGTCTGCAGCGACAGCGCTACCGGCCGCCAGCGAAACTACAATGCCGGCGAACAGACAAAGGCCAAATCTTTTTTCAACACCACAACCCATTCCGCTCCCCCGGAAATATTGGTTAGAATCGGAAAGGCAGAAAGCAGCTTCTCATCACGTTGCGGATAGTAAGTCTGCCCCCGAAATATGTCATTATGATACCATAAATGGGTTTCCTTTTCAAGTAAAATACCTGCAAAATATGGCGATTTCAGTATTGAAAATGCGGTTTTTGAAAAGTTAGTGCAGAAATCTTGCCTTTATAGGGCGTAGTTGTTATACTCTATGCGATTTTGGCCAAGGGATTGCCGTAAATATGAAAGTAATTTTGAATTCCGAACAAATCGAGCAGATTCTCAAGGATTTGACAAGCCGTATTATTTCCGAAACCCCGCCCGAATTGGCTCTTGCCGTAATTGGTATTCGCAGCAGAGGAGAGGTTCTCGCCCAGAGGCTGTCGGGCCGATTGTCGGAGGAGCTTGGCAGGGATGTTCCATGCGGGGTCCTCGACATCACACTTTACCGGGACGATTTAAATTCACCGCGCAGCGATGCTCAGCCACAGGTGCGAACTACTGAAATCGGTTTCGATATAGACGAAAAAATAGTTATTTTAGTCGATGATGTTTTATATACGGGGCGCTCGACGCGCGCGGCGATGGATGCCCTTATAGATTTGGGCAGACCGAAGGCGATTAAATTGGCGGTGCTTGTTGACAGGGCGGGAAGGGAATTTCCGATACAGGCGGATTACGCCGGTTACAGAGCAGATGTTGAACCGGGCGAATCGGTGCAGGTTTTTCTTTCTGAATCGGACGGCAAGGAAGAAGTCGTTATCGGGTAGATTATGGCGTTAATAAGAAAAAGTAAACAATTCCAGTGGCAGCACAAGCATTTACTTGGCTTACGAGATTTGAGCGCGGAGGAAATTACATATATTCTCGACACGGCCAAAGGTTTCGAGGTGATAAGCACGCGGTCGGTGAAAAAGGCGCCGCCTCTGCGTGGTAAGGTTGTCTGTAATCTGTTTTTTGAAGACAGCACGCGGACGCGAAACAGCTTTACCCTGGCGGCGAGCCGATTAAGCGCCGATGTTATAGAGTTTACCGAGAAGGTTAGCTCTGTCAGTAAGGGCGAGACGCTTTTAGATACGGCCAGGAACCTGGAGGCGATGGGGATTGATATTGTTGTGATTCGGCATAATGCCGGCGGAGCGTCGAAATTCCTGAGCAGGAATATTAACGCTTGCGTAATAAACGCCGGCGACGGTTACTGCGAGCACCCCACACAGGGTCTTTTGGATGTTTATACCATTCGCAAACATAAAGGTACTCTCAAAGGTTTGAAGATAGCAATTGTCGGCGATATTGCCCACTCGCGCGTCGCCCGTAGCTGTATGTGGGCGATGACAAAGCTCGGCGCCGAAGTGATATTCGTCGGCCCGCCGACGCTTATGCCGGCGCAGGTCGACAAGCTGCCGGTCAGTGTAAGCTATTCACTCGATGATGTCATCGAAAAGGTTGACGTGATAAATATGCTTCGGATTCAGTTCGAGCGGCTCGGCGGCAATCCTTTTCCTTCGGTGCGGGAATACTCACATTATTTCGGCCTGACGGTGGAGCGTATGAAAAAAGCGAAACCCGATATTCTGGTTATGCACCCTGGGCCGATTAACAGGGGCCTTGAGATGGAAAGCGAGGTGGCCGACGGCTCGAACAGCGTTATCCTCGAACAGGTTACAAATGGTCTGGCTGTGAGAATGGCGGTCTTGTTCCTGGTCAATCAGGCGGCAGCAATACAAGGATGATTATTCGCAATTAATATGGGTGAATTATTAATAAAAAACGGCAGGGTAATAGACCCTGCGAACAGCATCGACAGGCAATGCGATATTCTTATTGTCGGTAACGACATTGCCGAGGTCGGAAAAATCAAAAAAGACGCAGAGGCGGTTGTCGATGCGGCAGGTAAGTTAGTAGTGCCGGGCTTGATTGATATGCACGTTCATTTCCGTGAGCCGGGCGACGAAGAAGAAGAGACGATAGCGAGCGGCTCAGCGGCGGCTGTGGCGGCAGGTTTTACTTCGGTTGTTTGTATGCCGAATACAAAGCCTCCCATCGAAAACGAAACCGATGTCGAGTACGTTCACCGAAAGGCGCGCCAGACGAGGAAGACGCACGTTTATACGATGGGGGCCATTACCAAAGGCCTTAATGGAGTTGAGCTTGCGGAGATGGGGTTTATGGCTGAAGCCGGCGCCGTCGGTTTTACCGATGACGGCAACGGTGTTCAGGACCCGTCGGTTATGCTGCGGGCTTTGAAATACGCCGCTATGTTCGACGTAGTAATAGCACAGCATTGTCAGGACAATAGTTTCGCCGGCAATGGTGTTATGAATTCCGGATACTATTCGACCATACTGGGGCTGCCCGGGATTGACCCTCTGGCTGAAGAGGCGATGCTTTGGCGGGATATTCAGCTTGTTAAAAAAACAGGGGTTCGCTATCACGCTCAGCATATATCCACGGCCGGTTCGGTTAAGCTGATAAGAGCCGCCAAGAAAGATTCTTTGCCGATTACCTGTGAAGTAACGCCGCATCATTTGCTTTTAACTGAAGAAAGCTGCGCCGAATACGACACCAACTACAAAGTCAATCCTCCGCTGCGGACAGCCAAAGACATCGAGGCGTTGAAAGAAGCGATTGCCGAGGGATTGGTTGACGCTCTGGCGACTGACCATGCGCCGCATTTGAAAAGCGAAAAGGAACTGGAATTTTTAACCGCGCCTTTCGGCATAGCAAGTTTGGAATGCGCATTAGCCCTTTATGTTAAGGCGCTGATTGAGCCGGGCATTTTGGATTGGCCGAGACTTATCAGGCTGATGACGGCAGGGCCTGCGAGGATAATAGGCGTTGACAAAGGCACGCTGGGCAAAGGCAGACAGGGCGATGTTACCATTATCGACCCGGATGCCGAGTATGTAATAGACGTAAATAAATTCCGCTCCAAAAGCAGAAACTGTCCCTACCACGGCTGGGCCGTCAAAGGCAGGGTTGAAAAGACAATCGTCGGCGGCGAGATAAGATTTTCTGTGGATAGCTGATAGAATGCCGTTTATTATCGATGGTTATAATCTGCTGCATTTTATTCAAAAGACGAGTGAGGACTTTGGAGCAATCACCGATGTTCAGTTTTGCCGTGTTATAAGCGGGTATTTGAGACTTGTTAACGAAAAAGGTGAAATTGTCTTCGACGGCACCGGGCCGCGGGACAAATGTGGTTTTGATAATATCAGCAATTTGGAGGTTTTTTTCGCAGGTCTGCGAAGTGACGCCGACACGGTAATCGAAGACAAGATAAAAGCGAGCACCGCACCGAGGAGGCTGACAATTGTCAGCAGTGACAGGAGGCTGCGTGATGCAGCGAGAAAAAGAAGAGCAACGGTTGTAAAGTCGCAGGTTTTCTGGGATAATGTCGGTAAGCAGTTAAGCCGCAAAGCTAAGGTAAAAGAACCGAGAGCAAAACGTGAAGGTCTCAGCGAGGGTGAAACCGAGCAATGGCTGAAAATTTTTGACCTTTAAATGATTTAGAGAATTCAGGTTTAAGTAGGAGTAAGAACAATGACTAATGAGCAATGGAAACAATTGGTAAGTGTAATAAAAGGCGAAGTCATCGACCCTCTGCCGGTGGGTTTTATCATCGATAGTCCCTGGCTGCCCGGCTGGGCGGGAATAACTACCCTCGATTATTATACTAATGAGCAGTTGTGGTTCGATATGAATATGAAAGCCATCAGGGAGTTTCCGGATATAATGTTCCTTCCGGGATTCTGGTCTGAATTCGGCATGTGCACGGAGCCGTCGGCGTTCGGCTCAAAATGCACCTGGCACGAAAAGGATCTGCCTTTTGCGGATAAAATCATCAAGGATATTGCCGGTATAAGCAATATCAGCAAGCCGGACCCGACAACGGACGGCCTGCTGCCTTTTGTCCTCCATCGTCTGAAGCATTACCAGAGTAAAATTGAAAAGGAGGGGCACGCCATCAGGTTCGCGGTAGCAAGAGGGCCTTTGAACATAGCTTCGTTCCTTATGGGGACAACTGAATTTCTAATGGCTATTAGAACCGACCCGAACGAAATCAAGACGATGCTCGATATGATAACGGATTTCATCATCGACTGGCTCAAACTCCAGATAGAAAAAATCCCTTCAATTGACGGCATATTTGTACTCGATGATATCGTCGGCTTTATGGGAGATGAAGATTTCAGGCAGTCGGCGCTTCCGTACCTTAAGCGTATTTACCAGTCGATAGATGTTGCCGTCAAATTTTTCCACAACGACGCCCCCGGTTTGATTTGCGCGCCGTATCTCGAGGAAATCGGCATAAACTTTTTCAATTTCAGCTTTGAGCACAGTTTAGGCCAGATGAAAGAGCTCACGAACAACAATGTAACGCTGCTCGGAAACATTCCTCCGCGTGATGTTCTTATGGCAGGTACCCCCGAGGACGTGCGCAACAGCGTCAAAACGGCCCTCGATTCGGTAGAAGACAAGAGCCATATTGTTATGAGTTGCGGCGGCGGGATACCTCAGGAAGTCTCAACGGAGAACATCGCGGCGTTTTTGGCGGCTGTTAGGGAATAGCCGCGGGTGGCGATTCGATTAAGTTAAGCGGGATTTTTGGTGATGGCAACAGGCAGCAAGTTGGTCTTGCTGTCGTAGTTGCCATTTCCATTTCCGGCGAAATTTTCCATTGATTAATCAGGCCAAAAGTTGTATAAAAGTTCGTTTTGGATAAGTTTGTAGGCTACCCCTGTTTTCCTGCGGATAGCAAGAAGTCGGCAAGGCCTGTAGTTTGTTCATAGTTCGTTGTTCATAGTTCGTTGTCAATGAACCCACAACAACGACCTACGAACTTAGAATTTTTCTTATCTTAGCAAAATGGAGAAGATATGAAGCGCAAAATGGTTACGATTGACGGCAACACGGCAGTGGCGCACGTGGCCCATGCTACCAACGAGGTGATTGCAATATATCCGATTACTCCGAGCTCTCCTATGGGCGAGATTGCCGATGCGAAGACGGCAAAAGGCGAAACTAATATTTGGGGGACGGTTCCTTCAGTTACCGAGATGCAGTCGGAAGGCGGAGCGGCAGGCGCGGTGCACGGAGCACTTACGGCCGGCGCCCTGACGACGACGTTTACCGCCTCGCAGGGGCTTTTGCTGATGATTCCGAATATGTATAAGATAGCGGGCGAACTGTCACCGACCGTTTTTCATGTCTCGGCGCGTTCGCTGGCCTGTCAGGCGCTTTCAATTTTCGGCGACCATTCGGATGTAATGGCCTGCCGGGGCACCGGCTGGGCAATGCTTTGCTCGAACAGCATTCAGGAAGTAATGGATTTTGCATTGATTGCGCAGCAGGCGACGCTCGCATCGCGAGTACCATTTCTGCACTTCTTCGATGGTTTCCGCACCAGTCACGAAATACAAAAGGTCGAGGAGCTGACTTTCGACGATATGCGGGCGATGATTGACGACGAGCTTGTATCGGCTGTTCGCGCTATGGCTTTGAATCCTGACAGGCCGCAGATAGCCGGCACAGCCCAGAACCCGGATGTTTATTTCCAGGGAAGAGAAGCAGTCAACAAGTTTTATCTGGCAGCGCCTGGTATCGTGCAGCAGACAATGGATAAGTTCGCAAAATTGGTCGGACGCCAATATCACCTGTTTGACTACGTGGGGGCGGCAGACGCTGAAAAAGTAATAATTATAATGGGTTCAGGGGCAGAGACGGTGCACGAGACGGTGGAATCTTTCGTATCGAAAGGACAGAAGGTCGGCGTTATTAAGGTTCGGTTGTTCAGGCCTTTCAGCTGCGGAGATTTTATTAATGCGTTGCCCAAAACGGTGAAGAAAATCGCGGTGCTGGACAGGACCAAGGAGCCTGGTGCTTTGGGGGAACCGTTGTATATGGATATTCGCACTGCTATCGGCGAAGCGATGGCCAAAAAACAAACGGCCTTTAAAGAGTATCCGGTGATTGTGGGCGGAAGGTACGGTCTTGGTTCGAAGGAGTTTACGCCGGCGATGGTTAAGGCCGTGTTTGATAATCTCGACGCCGAAGAGCCGAAGAATGGTTTCACTGTGGGCATCATCGACGACATGGCTAATACGAGCCTGGATGTGGGTGAGTCGTTTGTGCCGTCATCAGAGGGGATTTATACGGCGATGTTTTACGGCTTGGGTTCGGATGGCACAGTCGGCGCAAACCATAACTCGATACAAATCATCGGTCAGCAGACAGACAACAACGCACAGGGCTATTTCGTTTACGACTCAAAGAAGGCAGGCGCTATTACAATATCGCACCTTCGTTTCGGCAAAAAGCCGATTCGCAGGCCGTACCTGATAACAAGAGCGGATTTTATCGCCTGTCACAATCCGAGCTTTCCGGAAAAGTATGATATGCTCGCGCCAGCCAAGGAAGGCGCCACGTTTTTAATGACCAGTATGTACCCTGCGGACAAGGTCTGGGATACGCTGCCGCAGGAAATGCAGAAGCAGATAATCGACAAAAAGCTCAAGTTCTATGTTATCGATGCTATTTCGCTTGCTCAGGAAATAGGTCTTGGCGCCAGAATCAATACGATTATGCAGGTGGCTTTCTTCAAGATAAGCAATATTATTCCGCTTGATACGGCAGTCAGTGCTATCAAGGCCGCGATTCAAAAAAGCTACGGCAAAAAGGGTGAGAAGATTGTTGCGATGAACAATGCCGCGGTAGACGCGGCCCTGGAGCGGATTTACGAAGTCAAAACCCCGGGCAAGGTTACAAGCAAGATAAAGATGCCTGCGGTTGTGCCGAATGACGCACCGGCGTTTGTGAAGGATGTCACGGCAGAGATTATGGCGCTGCGAGGCGATAAGCTGCCCACCAGCAAAATACCTATTGACGGCAAGTGGCCGACAGGGACGACCAAATATGAGAAACGCAATATCGCGGTCAATATACCCGTGTGGGAGCCGCAGGTTTGTATTCAATGCGGCACCTGCTCGTTTGTCTGTCCCCACGGGACGATTCGACTTAAGGCATACGACAAAAAATATCTCGATAAGGCGCCGCCGACATTCAAAAACGCTGAAGCAAAAGGAAAAGAGTTGGCCGGTATGAAAGCAACTATCCAGGTTGCGCCGGAAGACTGCACCGGCTGCGGAGTATGCGTTCAGCAATGTCCTGCTCAGGAGAAAGACGCCAACAAACAACCTACCGGCCGAAAGGCGATAAATATGTCGCTCCAGGAGCCGTTGCGTATGCAGGAACGGGAAAATTACGAGTACTTTTTGTCTATCCCGAATACCGACCCGAAGTTGTTCAAGCTCAACAGCGTTAAAGGTAGCCAGCTGGTGCCGCCTTTATTCGAGTATTCTGGCGCCTGTGCCGGCTGCGGCGAGACGCCTTATGTGAAACTTCTAACGCAATTGTTCGGCGATAGGGCTATGATAGGCAATGCCACGGGCTGTTCGTCGATTTACGGCGGCAATTTGCCAACAACGCCATACACAACAAGAGGAGATGGGCGCGGCCCCGTATGGAGCAACAGTCTGTTCGAGGACAACGCAGAGTTTGCTATGGGTATGCGGCTGACGGTTGATAAGTTCGGACAGCAGGCGATAGAGCTGCTGGACATCGTGGCCAAGAAGGGTTGCGTCGAAGCAGCTTTGGCGAGTGAAATAAGCGTTGCCGTGGCTGCTAATGACCCCTCACAGGATGCGATTGAGCAGCAGAGAGGCCGTGTCGCAAAGTTAAAGGAACAGTGTAAAAAGAGTAACTGTCCGGAATGTAAACGGTTGCTTACCTTGGCTGATTATTTGGTACGAAAATCTGTTTGGGCGCTTGGCGGTGACGGCTGGGCTTACGACATCGGCTACGGCGGGCTCGACCACGTTTTAGCCAGCGGAGTCGATGTAAATGTTCTGGTTTTAGATACTGAGGTCTACTCAAACACCGGCGGGCAGATGTCGAAATCTACGCCGAGGGCCGCGGTTGCGAAGTTCGCTGCGGGCGGCAAGCCGATGCCGAAAAAAGATATGGGTTTGCTGGCGATGACATATGGCAATATCTATGTCGCAAAGGTGGCGATGGGCGCCAATACCAATCAAGCGGTCAAAGCATTTGTTGAAGCGGAATCGTATCCAGGGCCGTCATTGATAATTGCATATTCGCAGTGTATTAACCACGGCATCGATATGATGACCGGCTATGAGGAGCAAAAGAAGGCGGTGGCTTGTGGGCATTGGCCGTTATATAGGTTCGACCCGCGACTTAAAAAAGAAGGTAAAAACCCGCTGCTGCTTGATTCGAAGGCTCCCACGCTTGACTTCAAAGAGTATGCTTATGGAGAGGTCCGTTATCGGCAGCTCGTTCAGTCGAACCCGCAGACTGCAGCGGAACTGCTCAAGCTTGCCAGTAGCGATGCGACCCAAAGGTATGCTTTGATGGAGCAGCTTGCGAATTTGAAATGCGATTAGAATAAAAAAACCGGCGACCGGTTACTGATAAATAGTAACCGGTCGCCGGTAATTACCAAGGTTTATAACCAGCCCTCTTTGCTTTTGCCTTTTAACAGCATTTTAAATACATCGCTGGTTATAGGTATATCGTAGTCATACGAGGAAAGAACACGCCCGTCACTGACATTAATAACTCGTGCTGTAATATAAACCTTTTTCGCGGCCACAGCATAAGTTCCCACGACAACAGCTTGTGCACGATGCTTGGTGCTGATTTCCGACAGTTCACGGGAAAGAAGCAGTTCGCCTGAATCTGCCCTTATGAAAACATTTGTTCGTAATTTCATTTCTATTGTTGCGTATTTTCTCTGTTTGAATCGGGATGCAATCTGCTCTGATGTCACCTTTCCGAACGTGGAGGTGCTGTCCAGATTGTCAATATCGACAAAGCTTGCTACCAGAATGGGGCTGTCTTTGGGCAGTTTTGGACAAATTATGTTTAGCAGAGCATCTGCTGCCTTATAATTGGCGCCTGGAATGGACGCTCCGCTCAGCCCGGCCCAAAAATCGCTGGTGAGTTCTACTTTGGATTCCTTGATAAGTCTTACGGTGTCGGTCTTGTTCTCGAGGTTTGCAATGCGCTGCTGATGCCTTACGGTCTCACGTTCACTGGCTTCATTGATTTTCTTGACGTCGGCTCTGGACATAGCAAGCTGGACAGACGGGTCACCGCAGCCTGTAAGCAGGCCGCACCCAATCGCGAGTAGTACTATTAATGTCGTATATTTAATCATTGGCTAACAACCTCCATTGTCTTTCCCTGTAATGCGTAACTGCTGTCCCAAAGGGGCGTATCGATATAATAAGTACCTGTATGACTTATTACGTAAGTGCTGCCTTTTTTTACGGATGTTGTGATTACGACTTCGTATGGGGAAGCTTCAACACCAACATATGCTCCATCCGCACTTCCGGTAAAAACTCTGCCGATTTTGGACATAATATGCGGTGAGCGAACAGGCCGGTTCCCGTGTTTGACTAACTGTATATCGAAAGTCATTACAAGTTCCGCTGCCCTGCTGTCATCGACTACATTGTAGCCTGCGTTGACTAATTGTGTAACCAGGTAATTTTGGTAAGCTCTTTTGAATGGTATTGTGGCAAGCCGGTCGGATTCATCTGCTATGGCTAAAGGTTTGGTGGCGGTCCAGATGGCCGGGTCTTCCTTGCTTGGCAAATGAAACTTCGGGACTACAAATATCGGTGTACAGTTCGTAATCGTCCTGTTTAGATTGAGCTGCTCGACAACTTCAGCTGCCAATACATCCCAGTGATGAGGGGCCTGCATTTTTTGCTGCTCGGTATACGGGTAGTTTGTAGCAATGGGTATTTGGGACGTGCAGGATATCAAAAACGCTGGAAGAAGTAGTAGTAAGATGGTTAATACATATTTTGCAATCATAGTTTCACCTTTCTCTTTCATAGTTTGGCCCATTGACATGTCCTCCTGTTATAATCACGGCCTAAAGTTAATTTAGGTAATCAAACATACAAAAAAACGTTTGAAATGTCAAGTTTTTTCCGATTTTGCGGGTTATTTCCGGCAGAAGTCATAACTGTTTTAATTATAAGTACTTAATCGCCGAGATAGCTTACGCCGTTTTGAAAATTGAATGCTTTTGCTCTCCTTTGGGTGTCTTTTATTTGAGTTGTTATTGCAATAATTATCGGGCTTAGGCAGGGGAGCGTAATGAACAAACCCTGAATTTAAGCAGTATAACTAACATATAGCTTGGTTTCATGGACTCCATTTTACCGTATCTCAAAGGCGAACCCTCATAACTCCTTTGTGTTTCTATGGTTGTAACAAAGAAAAGCGAAAATAACATTGTGATAGCGGGATGATAGATGGAATAAGCCGGATGCATTGTTAATTTCTTTGTGATATTTGGTCTTGTGGCGGGTAAAAAAGTTAAGCCGACCCCGTGTTAAACCGATTATAAGTGCGTAAGTTGTTTTGCCAGGTGTTCTTGCGGCTATATGTTCTATATTTTTGGGATGTTAGTGATATGAACCCTGTTAGATGTTCTACGGTGAGGAGTAGTTTGATGCAGAATTCGAGATGCCCTTTACGCTTAGGAGGAATTTCTGCCGCGGTCAAACGCGCGCGGGCTGTAGCAATTGTATTTCTATCTGTTCTAAGTATTTACTTGGGTGGCTGTGGCAATAAGTTTTTTGACCCCACGCAAGTAGGCAGGTTTCGTCCTGTTCCGGCGGTGAATGTGATATTAGATTCATTGGGTGTTGCAGAGGAGGTTCCGTCGGTTTGGAAGGGAGCGGAAGATCCAAAACCGGTAGATGTTGTGGCGTATGAGACTGACTATGTGTTTAGTCCGGGCGACATCGCGAGAATATCCATTTTCGAACTGTTGCAGGAGGGAATACCGTATATAAACGATTATTCAGTTACCGAAACCGGCAAGATATCCGTACCGGAGGTTGGGGTGGTTGAGGCGGCAGGATTGACTGAAGAGCAGCTTGAGGATGAGATAGAGCAAATACTTTCGCCGAGTGTGTTGAAGGAGCCGTCAGTCGTTGTAACCTTGCTCAGTTCACAACAACGCACGTTTTCAATATGGGGTGACGGTGTACCGCGGCCGGATAGATATGCAATTCCTCGGTATGATTTTAGGTTGACAGATGCAATTGCGACGGCAGGCGGGATAAGGCAATTTAATGTAAGTTATGTTTATGTTTCCCGTCCTGTTACAGGCAGAGAAGCAATAACAGAGCCTATTGAGTCTGGAGTTGTTGAGCCGGAAAAGTCGCAGGAGCCGGTCAAATCTGAAGAGGAACTGATTAAACCCGAAAAGGAGCCAGTTGCCCCCCCAGACGATATAGATGAACCTGAAAAAGAAATGCTGGAGATAATAGCACCGCAAGTAGTAGCTCCGCAAGCGAAACAGTTGCGGTTTCCTCTTTCGCAGTCGCAGGGATTAGTTATAGCTTCGGCAGAGATGATAACGGATGATGAACTTGCTGAAGCAGCTTTACCGGGAGGTTTTAAATCGTTAACCGAGGACGAAGAGGCGCCGCTGGATGCGGAGGGCGTGCAAGAGTCACCAGCCGAACCGGCTGGTCATGAGGCGGCAGATGCCCAAATAAATGAAGGCGAGAAAGGCCGTATTGAGTGGATTTTTCAGGATGGCAGATGGGTTCCGATTCAAGTTGGTCGTGCAAAGCCGGCAGAGCCGGAAGTTGCAGTCGAACCTGAGAAAGCAGTCAAGCCTGAGAAAGCAGCCGAACCGGTTAAGGAAAGTGTGCCGGAGGAGTTCGACTGGGATGAGATAGGAACTGGAGGAGTGCAGGCACGAGTTATAGAAATTCCTGCAGATAAGTTGCGAAGCGGCGACCCTCGTTATAATATAGTGATAAGACCCGGTGATAATATTCAGGTTCCTGTGGATATTACCGGGGAATACTTTATTTATGGTAATGTTAACTATCAGGGAGTTGTGCCAATGGACGGCCGGCCGGTTACTTTGAAGATGGCCGTGGCCGCAGCCGGCGGTTTAGGGCCTTTGGCCTGGCCAAGACGTTGTGAGGTGACAAGGAGAATCGGCAGGAACAAAGAAGAAACAGTTATGGTAGATTTGGATAAAATCGCTAGTGGCGAACAGCCGGACTTTTTTATTAAACCCCTCGACCTCATCAATGTCGGCACGCATGCTACAGCTCAGTGGCGCGCGGTTTTGCGGAATTCGTTCAGGGCAAGTTACGGCTTCGGTTTTATTTACGACCGTAATTTTGGTGATAGAGATGCCGGAACCAGCAGGCCTTTCGGTAGTATATATGAAAACGTCAAAGACATTTTTTAATTATGGCTGATGATAATATTGATTCCTCTATTGCAAAATGGTATCATTTCGCGTAAAATCATAAAATGGCAGCCCAAATGAAAGAGGACAAAGACCTCCTTTACAAACCTTCCCAGGTGGGAACCGACCGCAAAAGCGACGAAAGGTATTCGCCCCTAATGGGAGGCGGGAAGGCACTATCTCTCGGGGATGGAGGCTCGATTCGTACAAGCTGGTGTGAGCTTCCGGTGCATAGTTACGTCAAAATGGTGATAATTGGGGGATTGTTTGTCTATCTTTTTTATAATGAAGTTGAGTCTATTGTAGGCAAATGGCTTACTGATAGCAGCTGGTCGCATGGTTTTCTAATCCCGCTTTTTAGTTTATATTTTATAGATCAGGCAAAGGGCAAGATTATAAATCTTCAAACTAGGCCGAATTACCTCGGTTTGTTTTTTTTGATTTTTGGGATTTTGTTTTATTTTTTTAATGTAGTCAGCCCGGCTGGATATGCATATTTTCGCCCCATTTCCATGATAGTAAGCCTTGGTGCGATTGTGTTGTTTTTGGGTGGGTGGCGTTTGGTTAGGTATACGTGGCTTCCGATTGTGTTTTTGGTCTTTGCTGTTCCATTGCCGACGAGATATTATGTTAGTCTGACTATGCCGATGCAGAAGCTGGCTGCACAGGCCACCACTTTTTTGCTGAATTTAATTAATGGGATGAACGCTGAGGTTAACGGCGTAGTTATATCCGGAGAGTATCTGGGCCAAAAGCTTGACCCTCCGCTTAATGTGGCCGAGGCTTGCAGCGGCATGCGATTACTGATGGCCTTTTTGGCCTTGGGCGTTGCTATGGCATATTTGCACTACAGACCTATATGGCAGCGAATCGTGTTGTTGGTCAGCACAATACCGATAGCGATATTTTGCAATATTGTACGAGTTACGATTACCGGATTTATTTATATATTTGGACAGCCAAAGTACGCTCAGGGTATTTATCATGACCTTCTTGGCATGATAATGCTGCCGCTGGCTTTTGGCTTATATGGCTTGCTTGCTTGGTTTATGTCAAGTTTGTTTGTTGAAGAGACAGAGACCGTTACCGAAGATGTTATAATTCGCCGTAATAATAGCTGATAGTTGAAAGAGAATAACAAAGCTGGAAAAGAATTGACAGGAATCATGGATAAAGCATACATTAAAAGCTATATGCAGCCCGCCTTTTTAATATGTGCAGTGATACTTGCAGTGTCCGGTGCGGGTATGTCGTTCGCGGTGAAAGGTTTCGGGATATACTTAAAGAAGGATCCTTCGCCGTTGAAAAAATCTTTAGACCTTTTGGACGAGGCAGGTCTGGCTCCTTACAAAGTGGTATCAAAAGACAAAATCGAAAGTGGAGATATTGTTGAAAGTCTTGGAACGGAGAATTATATTCAGTGGTTTCTGGAAGATCTTAATGCGCTGCCTGATAGTACTGTTCGTTATTGTTCGCTGTTTATTACTTATTATGAGCTTCCGGATAAAGTGCCGCATGTGCCGGAAGAATGCTATATGGGCAGCGGCTTTCAAAGATTGGCCTCTGATAGTGTGACAATAGGATTGGGAGCAAAAGAAATTCCGGTAAGATACCTTGTTTTTACCGGTACCAGTTCTGATTATTGGCAGAAGACCACACAATTTCCGGTTTTGTACTTATTCAGGGTTAACGAAGATTATGGCAACAGCAGAGAAGATGTCAGACTCATACTTAATAAGAACATTCGCGGTAAACATTCGTATTTTTGTAAAGTAGAATGGAAATTTTTTAATACGGGTCTTGGTGGTGCAGGACGGAGAAGGAATGTTTACCCGGCCAAAGAAGAAGCCGTTGCGGCAAGCCAAAAGCTCCTAAGGGTAATCTTGCCTATTTTAGAAAAAGAGCATTGGCCCTCTATTTAGAAAAAAGCTAGTTTGAAAACGGGGGAAAAAGATAGCCTCTGTGTTAGCAGGATTTGATGGAAGAAAGGAGAAATTTGTGGCAAGAAGAAGATTGAATAAAAAAGTCGCACTTATTGGGTCGGTGGTTTTTGTATTTTTGATACTTGGTGCTATTTTGCTATTTCTGTATTTAGGCCGAGACCCGGAAAAGTTTATCAAAGATGGCGATGCGGCTGTTGCGGCAGCTCGTGCGGCCACAGATGAAGAGACAAAAAACAAAGACTATAAAGAGGCGGAACGCAATTATCATAAAGCACGCTCTTTGGCGAAGACCGATTCGCTTAAATTAGAGATGCTTTTCAAACTTACGGATGTCTATATTGAAACCGACAGGTGGCGCAACGTGCTCGGGTGCTGGAATGCGATAATCCAGATAGACCCCAAGAACATCAAGGCTCGATTTGGGCGGTTTCAGTATGTTTACATAATGGCTGATAGTACTGTGAATCAACTTTGGCAGTGGCAGGAGGTTGAGTTGCAAGCATCGGAATTTATAGACGTCGTAGAGAATGCGGGTCTGCTTAGGGAAATTGCCGCTAAGTGGGCATATCCTGAATTGAGTGAAACCGGAGTGGATACGGAACTGATAGGCTCATACTTGTATCGGCGCAGGGGCAGAGCCTTGTTTGAAATAGCAAGGCTAGGGGCAGTAACCGACCCCAATGCGTCGTTATCAATGGCAGTTGATGATTTGGGAAAGGCCAGAGAACTTGAACCGAATAATGTTGATACCTATCGCTATTTGGCACAAGCGCTGCTCACCAAAGGAGAAATTCTCGCTTCAAAAGGAAATCTTGAAGAAAGAGATGAAAATAGAAAGCAAGCTGTGGACCTTTTAGAGCAGGCGGTTAAGGTTGCACCTTCTGATGTAAAGGCATACGTTAGCCTTCTCGCAACGAAATCTATGCTTGCTCAAGCGGGTGGTGTGGAGCAAATTCAATCACTTGAGCCGGAATATCTGTCGCTTGTTAAGAAGTTTGATTCTGATGCGCAGGCATTTTCGGCATTAACTGGATTTTATGCAAGACTGGGGTATAAATATCTTGATAAGGCTATAGAAGCAGCTGAAAAAGCATCTGAATTAGACAAGGAAAATGTAGTTTACATGATAAATATAGCCAATTTGCGATATCAAAGGTTTTCTATTTACGGGCAATCGTCGGATATCTATAAGGCAATAGAAGTGGCCAAGGATGCATTAACATTGCCGGATGTGCAGGACAAACCTGGGCCGCGACAGGGGGTAAATAAAATTAATAGAATCTCGTTGTATCTTTTTCTTGCAAATTACTATATCGGGCAGGTGCTCGAACCTTGCGAGGTAAGAACTGAGGATGAAAGCAAAAAATGGCTGGCAGATGCTGAACAGACGGTGCACGAAATTGAGCAGCTTTTCGGCAGCGGTGAGGATCCGCACGTTGTTAAGTGGCAGGGAATGCTTGAGCTTGCGAAAGGAAATAAAAATATCGCCACCAAGAAACTATATGCAGTTTACGAGCAGCTTAAAGCATCTGGAACAGAAGATACACAACTTTCTTATGTTCTTGCGGACATTTTTAAAAACACTTCTGAAATTGGCGCAGTAAGGGAATTCTTAGAGAGCGCACTTAATACAGGTATTGTCAGGACGAAACCTGAAGCCCTTTTGGATTATGCGGATGTTATGTTGAAATTAAGGGGCTATAGTGCTGCTTTAAGTTCTGTAAAGTTTTTCGAGAGTGAATTTTGGACCAACCAGAGAAGCCAGATACTCCGCATCAAAATTCATATTGCCGCAAGGCAATTCAACGAGGCCGAAGAAGAATTGGCAAAGAGGCAGCCGGATGACCCAAATACGATTAATCTCAACTTGGAACTTGTGCGGGCTAAAATTGAACAGCTTCAAAGAGCTATAGACGTAAAGAAGATGAATGAAGAATTGGGTGTTGTTGCCCCAGCGGCCACCAGCGCAGAAAAAGAGGGGATTGAGTCACAAACTGCTGAATTGAAAAACTATAACCTGCTCCTCGCAAAATTGCTGGAAAAACTGATGACGATGGAACCTAATTCTGTTGGAGAAGCTTCCGTAATTGCTGTTTGCAATAATTACGTCACAGAAGGGAAGGTCGAGCAGGCCAAAGATTTGGTTAATCGATATTTGGAATATTTTCCAGCTAATATGGTGATTTTGTTTTACAAACAGATACTTTCCGAGCCAGAACCCGCAAAAATTTCTCAGGAAAGCCGTAATGAGATAGAAAAGCAGGTTTTATCGGGTATTGCTGACCCAATAGAAAGGTCTATTAAACTTGGTATGTTTTATGGGCAGCATAATGAGCCGAACGAGGCGATCGAAGAATTTAAAAAAGCTTTGAAAATTAAAGCTCAAGAAGGTCAGAAACTGGTTTTGGACTTAAGCGAAGGGATAACAGAGTCTCAGCGTTTTGCAATAGACTATCTTTTCATAACAGCTCTTAAGGTAAAAGATTTTGAGTTGGCTGAGCAGATAGCAGAGGTAGGGCGGCGTGAAAATCTCGATGAATGTGAAGGCCAATTTTTCACAGCCCGTCTTGCGATGTCTAAAGGGGAATACGAAAAAGCATTAGCAAGACTCGAAGAATGTTTGAAGCTAAGGCCTGTCTTTTCCCAGGCTTTTGTATTGGGAAGTAATGCCAATGCAGCTCTTGGGAACGAGTATGCCTCTGTCGAGGACGCCAAGAAAGCGGCATCTTTGAATCCGTCTGATGGAGCTATTGCAAAACAATTGGCGTTTGTGCTGTACCAGCGTAATGAAAAGCTCGGTGACAATACATCATCTGAACAGATGGTTGAAACCGGGAATGCTTTAGACAGAGCACTGGCACTGAACACAAATGATCCAGACTTACTCAGCTTTTACGCGGAATATGTAGTCACGACAAGGCCATTTGTAGCGTTAGCGATTCGCCAGAGATTGCAGAAGGCCAATCCAAGTATGTCTAATGCCGTGTTGCTCGGAAGAATGGCAACGAAACTGGCTTCTAAGGAGGGAAATGCGGAACGCAAGAAGGCGCTGTTTGCTATTGCAGCTTCATCTTTTGAGCAGGCCCAAAAAATAGACCCGGATGACAAAACAATGCTTGCTAACTATGTAGAATACCTTCGGGCCAGTGGACAGGAAGAAAACGCCAAGCAAATGCTGCAGAAATCGGAAGACCAGAGAATGCTCTGGTCCTATTATTTTAGAGGGGGCCAATTTGAGGATGCCAGGAAGATATTGGAGCAGCTGTATCAGGCTAATAAAGAAGATAGTAACGTGGTCAAAGGTCTTTTGCTTGTTTCGGAAAAAACAGCCGATGAGGAAGCCATAAAGAAATATTCTGAAGAACTTTTATCGCTCGAAGACACCTTAGAAAACCGTCTTTTTCAAATTCAGGCTTTCCTTGAGGTCGGTCTTGTCAAAGAAGCTGAATACAAATTACAGGGCTTTAAGGAAAAGTTTCCTGGTGAGCCAAAAGCGATGTTGCTTGAGGCATGGGTGGCAATGAGACAGGGGCAGCTGAAAAAGGCTTTAGACTTGGTAAATCGAAACCTTGAGACCAATCAGGATGACGCTGCTGCCTGGCGGTTGAGAGGACAAATAAACTTTTTTATGGCAAGCTATGATCAGGCAATCATTGACCTTAAAAAAAGCAGGTCCTTGTCAGCTGACCCTGCTACCCAGCTTGTTCTGGCAAGGGCTTATCAGCGGGCAGGCCGGGGCGAGGATGCTATAACTGAACTTGAAGGAATGGTTGATGACTCGAAAGCTTCTATGCAGGCCAGAACACTGCTTGAGCAGATATACTGGCAGCTTCGCAAAAAAGAAACATTAAAAAGCTTCTATGAAGAGACTCTTGAAAAATTCCCTGATAATGTGGGCTGGCACAATCAAGCAGCTTCATTTGCTTTAGCAACAGGCGAAGTGGACAGGGCGGAAAAATTGTACAAACAAGCGTGGGAGAAATCTAAGGAAAAGGGCGATGGTGACTCAATGTCGCTTGAGGGATATTTGCAGGCGCTAATAGCAGGCGAGAAGATGGATAAGTTCTTTGAGGAGGCGGGGAAATACGTTGATAGTAATTTTGCTTCTGTAACTTTGGTCAAAATGGCTGAGGCAAAGTTGAAGCTTGGTGATAAGGGAGCCGCTATACAGTATCTCCGAAAAGCTGTTGACAAAGCTGGGACAGATGAGGTTTTGGTGTCTAGTATTTTGGGGAGAATGTACACGTTACTCGGTACAGAAGAAACCCTGAAGTATTGCCAGGAAAAACTAAAAACCAACCCTGACTCACTTGCCGCTAATATGGCTATGTTTAATTTGAAAATGATGAACAGTGAGTACAACAACGCGGTAGAGTATATTAACAAATGCCTGCAGATAATAGGACCTAGCAGTCCGGATAGAGTTAATTATATAACGAAAAAAGCGGAAGCTTTCACTTCAGCTTATGCTAAGACTTCCGATAATAATTATCTCAAAAAGGCTATCGCTGAATACGAAAGTTTGTTAGCTGAAATGCCGAATAATTCGGATGTCCTGAATAATTTGGCGTATATGCTGGCCGAAGAAAATGCGAGGCTGGCCGAAGCGCTGGAATATGCAAAACGGGCTTGCGAAGCAAGACCGAATACACCGGGATTTTTGGATACTTATTCTTACTTGTTGTATAAAAACGGTAAATTGTCAGAGGCAGCTGAATTTCTGCAGGCTGCTTTGCAACAGTATGAGCAGAACAAAATCTCCGCACCGGCGGATGTATATGAGCATTTAGGTATGATAAAAGAAGGACTTGGTTCTGTAGATGAGGCCCTTGCTGCCTATAAACAGGCGTTGGAAACAGGAGCAGGGCAGTTGTCGGAGGTAACTAGTGGGCGAATAAAGGCGGCGATTGAACGCCTTAGCACTAATCGTGCCTCGTCGAGCCCCAGTGCCCCATGAGCGACGAGAGACGAATAGAGAGATTAATATGGCAGAACAAAAACAAACCGATGTAAATAGAATGGCAGGTCCACCTGCTTTCTTACGTAAACAAGGGGGTGGCAGGCCAACGCAGGCTGTCGTTGCGTTGACGCCGAAGGAAATTTTTGGAATATTGCGCCGGCATATATTGCTGATAGTTTTTCTGACTATATTGGGTTTTATGGCTGGCGGTGTGAGCTGGTATTTATCAAAGAAATATTATCCGAAATATACGGCACAGACCTTTATTGGAGTGCTGCCGCCTATAGAAAAAGACCCTATGACTATTGCGGGAGGACAGGTTGCCAAAGATATTCAATACGGTAATCGTGTGTCAATGGCTGCTCTTATAACACAGCAGAGTACTATGCAAAGATTGATTGCCAGGGATAAGATTCAGGAAACCAAATGGTTTAAGCGTTTTGGTGAGGTTAGAGAGATAAGTATTTCAAAAGCCTTCGATGATTTGAAAAAGAACTTCGGTGCTTTTGCCCAAAGGGATGGCGATTATATTGTGGTATCGATGACTTGCGGGGATGCAGCAGAGTCGGCCCTGATAGTGAACGAAATGGTGGATTTGTTTGTTTCTTCCCAGCGAAGTACAAAAAAGGGAGACGTTGCTGAGAAGATGGCAAGGCTTCAGGACCAGAGGAATAATATTCAAAGAGATTTGGATGCCGCCGAGAGGGCATTGGGTGAAGTTCGTGATAGATGGGGTGTAACCGGCCTTGAAGATTACGGAACCAACAACTACCAGCCTACAGTTACCTTAACATTGAACAATTTGGAGATTGAGCAAAATAATTTGGCTCAGGAAATAACACAGCTTCAATCTAATGTGCAAAGTCTTGCAGAATTATCGGTAGGGCCTGTTTCCGTGCAGGTTGAAAATGAAGTAGAAAATGACCCTGTTTTGGTTATGCTTGCTCAGCAGCTTGCCATGCAGGAGGTGGGATTGGCCGCCAGACTTACGAAGTTTGGTGAAAATCATCGAGAGGTGCATCAAATACAAGAGACGATAGACGAAATCAAAGAGAAAAGACGAATCAGAAAAGCCGAGATTGCCGAGCAGACCAGGCAGGCAAATCTTAAGAATGCTCAGAGTGCATTAGTGGGGTATCAGGAAAGGTATGCGCAATTGGAAAAGTTGCGGCAGGAAACACTTGCGAAACAAAAAGATTATGATTTGGCCCGTATACAATACAAACAGCGTGCAGGTATAAGGGATGAACGAAAACTGATGCTTGATTCGGTTAAAGGGCAACTTGAGAAATTGAAGATAATGCTCGAAGACCCGGAAACGCCGAAAGTACAGTTTGTCGGACCGGCTCCGGTGCCGTTGGAAATAAGTTCCCCGAAGTGGCAGTTTTATTTTCCTGGCGGAACGATGTTTGGTTTTATGTTTGGCGTAGGCCTTGCTTTCCTTATCGAACTGCTCAATGACCTCGTGCGGACACCGATAGATGTAAGCAGGTATCTGCACATTCCGCTTTTGGGTGTTATTCCCGATGCAGAGGAAGACGACCAGGTTCGGGATATTGACCTTTGTCATGTTGTTCGTCAGGCGCCTTATTCCATTATAAGTGAATCCTATAGGCGGCTTCGGACTAATTTGAAACTGTCAGGCCATGAGGATTCTTTGAAGGTTTTGCTTGTTGCCAGCGGCATGGCAGGGGATGGCAAAACTTCTGTGGCGGTTAATCTTGCCACGACTTTTGTTGCTGAGAATAAAAAAGTTCTGCTTATAGATGCTAATTTCTGGCAGCCGGCTTTATACACGATATTTCCGAAGGAAGCAGTTGATGCAAAGCAGGCTGAATTTGGATTGAGCACTCTGCTTGTAGGCCGCTGTGGTTACCAGGAAGTTATAAGGCCCAGCGGCGTTGAGGGACTGTCTATAATCGATTCAGGGCCTTTACCAGCCAATCCAGCAGAGTTGCTCGGCGGGGCGATGATGAAACAGATGATCGAACAGCAGCGAGAGAACTACGATTATATTATAGTGGATGGCCCGCCGATATTATTGGTAAGCGCTGCCAAAATACTGGCCAGACTTGTTGACGGCACAATTTTGGTATTCAATGCTGCTGCTACAAGGAGAGGTGCTGCTCAGAGGACTGTTAGCGAGCTGAAAGAAATAAATGCTGCAATAGTCGGCTGTGTGCTCCTTGGTGTAAGGGTTATGAAAGGCGGCTATTTCCAGGAGCAATTCAGGTCTTACCATGAATACCAGAAGTTGCAGCTTGCCAACTCAGTTTAACATTGGTTATGCATCGGGTATCGAATCGATGGATGCCGGCAAGTTATGAAAGGATTCTTTAATGGAGAAGTTTTTGGTAACCGGCGGAGCCGGTTTTATTGGTTCAAACATCTGCAAAAAACTCGTCTCGCAGGGCTGCTTCGTAAGGGTTGTTGATAATCTCCTCACAGGCAAAAGAAGCAATCTTGCTGCTGTCTCAGACAGAATTGAGTTTATAGAAGCCGATATGGGCGATGAAAAAGTCGCCAGCGCTTGTATGAAAGATATCGATTACTGCTTGCACCAGGGTGCTTTACCCTCGGTGCCGCGCAGCGTTGAAGACCCTGCCGCCACGCACAAATATTGTCTCGATGCTACTTTCACACTTCTTTTGGCTGCTCGTGATGCCGGTGTAAAACGCTTCGTGTATGCGGCAAGCTCCGCAGCTTATGGTGATACGCTTACTTTACCTAAAATCGAGTCGATGTCTCCTCAGCCCCTTTCACCTTATGCTGCTGCCAAACTTGCCGGCGAATATTACTGTTCGGTATTTTATAAAGTTTTCGGCCTTGAGACAATTTCGCTTCGGTATTTCAACGTTTTTGGTCCGCATCAGGATCCGACAAGCCAATATGCGGCTGCCATCCCCGCTTTTGTAACTTCTGTCCTGAAAGACAAATCGCCGACCATTTATGGCGACGGCCTGCAAAGCCGGGATTTCACCTATGTCGATAGTGTTGTCGAGGCCAATCTTCTTGCTGCAAGAGCTAAACACACGGAAGGTGATGTTGTAAACATCGCCTGCGGCAAGGCCGTAACTGTCAATGAGGTTATTAATATAATCAACGAACTGCTCGGCAAAAATATCAAGCCGATATATGAAGCGTCGCGCCCCGGCGATGTAAAACACTCGCTTGCCGATATCACCCTCGCTGAAAAAACAATCGGATACAAACCTGCCATAACATTCAGGCAAGGTCTCGAATACGCAATAGACTGGTATCGCGACAACCTTCTCTGATATTGCATTTGATAGTGAAGAGGCCTAATTTCTGTCTGTCACCGCACTTTCTTTTTTGCCTTGAACTGCGGCAGTATAAATTTATAATGCTTCTTTCGTTTTTAGTGGTTTAAAAAGGATAGAAAGATGGTCAAATCCCTTTCACTTGGCGCTTTTAGATGCTTTGAGTATGCAGCAGCTTTTCTTTTTGTTGTGTCTCTGGCCTTCGCGTTTGAACAGGGACTGGATAAGGTTGTGCCCTGGAAGTACGATTATGCGGCGCAGGGTAATTTAGCTGCGGAGCTTAGGCAGGCTGCTAAATCTGAGCAGGTAACACGCAGGCAGGCCGAGGAGATGTTTCTGGCTTATAAGGACCAGCAGGCAGGGCACCAGAGATTGCGAACACGGATTCTCTATGCCGTTTCGGTTTGCATTTCAGGGATTGTTACGGCATTGTTATTCAAAAAGTACCGCTCGCTGCGATTTAGAGAATGCTTCAGAGACCATTTCTTCCCGCCCAAAGTTTAGAGTTGTTTTTTCAGTTTCTGAGCGTCGCGGATTAATTCATCTCTATCTGGTTCTGTTTGCGGGGCGAGGGTAAATGACCATTCGTAAGAATCCACGATTCTCTTAGGATTTAGACAATTGGCGAAGAAATCGAACGGAAAGTAATCATACCACGGCGCCTTCAGCTTGCGGTGGGTCTTTAAGGTCTCGAACCCCTCTTTACTAATTCTGACGTTATAATCGCCGTACCACTCGAATGAGGTCGTAACGGGCGAGGTGCCTATTTCCTCATCGTTTAATACCACTATCGCGCCCTGGGGGTCCGTGTTTATTGTAAGCTTGCGTTCCACGCAGCCGGCGAGCAATATACTCACAAATAGGGCGATGATTATAAATGCTGGTAAATTCCATTTTATCATTACAAATCTCCTTAGACTATTGTTGCCATATTATAAGCTAAAACCAAAAAGACAACAGCCCAAAATTGGCTTTGTTTGGGTTCGTTTTAAGCAGTTCATAGTTCGTTGTTCGTGGTTGTTAGTTGTTGTCAGGTAAAGAGTTAGGTTTGTTTTTGGCGTTTTGGAAATTGGGTTCGTTTTGCATAATTTAATCATTTTGATTGAAATTTCCACTCAGCGCAGACAGTCATCGTTTCCACCATCGCTGAAGTTACGGCGGATAAGACATACCTCCCTCCACAATTGGACGAACATGCGCGATCGATGCGAAAAATGTAATCGTCGCTTGTCGCTCGGCCCTCGTAACTCGATGTGGGAGAAGGAGTAAAAATTTTTTAGAAAAATGGATTTTGGGTGTGCAGGTAGCTGCGCTTTTGATTGAAATACGAATAGGGAGATATCCCAGCGGCCGCGATAAAAAAGTTTTTGTCGTTTATTTCGGCACGCAGGCCGGGTCTCCCGGAGTTACATCACAATCTATTAACCAGTTGGCTGCCATTAGTGCAAAGTCGCGAAAGTCAACCTTGCAGTCAACATTCATATCACCGGCAAGGGCATATCCGCAAAAAGCGTATGCGTACTTCAGGTCCCAGTTGGTAAAATCGATATAGCTCATATGCGGGTGGTTGTCTGAATCCAGGGCAATGGATGTTTGCGAGCCCACATCCCCTGTGCTGTCGACGGTGCTGATGTCCCAAGACGAGCCGTTAAAGGCCGCATATTTCAGGTCGCAGTTGGCCCAATCGAAGTAGCTGATGTGCGGGTAGCCGTCTGAATCCAGGGCAATGGATGTCCATCCGCCCACCCTCCCATCGTTGTCGACGGTCTCGATGTCCCAGGCCGAGCCGTTAAACGCCGCGTACTTAAGGTCGTAGTTGGTATTATCGTAGTAGCTGATGTGCGGGTGGCCGTCTGAATCCAGGGCGATGGATGTAAAGGAGCCCACATCCCCTGTGCTGTCGACGGTGCTGATGTCCCAGGTCGAGCCGTTAAACGCCGCGTACTTCAGGTCATCGTTGGTATTATCGTAGTAGCTGATGTGCGGGTGGCCGTCTGAATCCAGGGCAATGGATGTTGACCAGCCCACATCCCCTGTGCTGTCGACTGTACTGATGTCCCAAGTCGAGCCGTTAAACGCCGCATATTTCAGGTCGTAGTTGGTATCATCGAGGTAGCTGATGTGTGGGCGGCCGTCTGTATCCAGGGCAACGGATGTAACCCTGCCCACTTCCCCAGTACTGTCGACGGTACTGATGTCCCATGTCGAGCCGTTAAACGCCGCGTACTTCAGGTCTTCGTTGCCTAAATCCCAGTAGCTGATGTGCGGGTGGCCGTCTGAATCCAGGGCAATGGATGTTGACCAGCCCACATCCCCTGTGCTGTCGACTGTACTGATGTCCCAAGTCGAGCCGTTAAACGCCGCATATTTCAGGTCGTA
>JAQTLP010000004.1:80157-208683 GCA_028714855.1 Phycisphaerae bacterium
GTTGGTATCATCGTAGTAGCTGATGTGCGGGTGGCCGTCTGAATCCAGGGCAATGGATGTATACCCGCCCACATCCCCTGTGCTGTCGACGGTGTTGATGTCCCAGGCCGCAAGAGCCGGACCTGCCGACAAAAAAAGCATTATACAAGTTTGAAAAAGAAATTGCCTCTTCATCTTTCGCCCTCCCCAAAAATTGTTACTATTTTTATCGCACATAATGTGCGCTGATTGCTCTTTATGGGGATTGCACACAATAGACATGATAGCTCTCTCATACCCTTTTTCTCCTTCTCTCTCTTAGCTTTTGCCCGCAGGCAAAGACAATTTTGATTATACGCTTTACAGCCGGACAGTCAAGGAAAAAACAGGCGAAACGGTGCCTTATAAGTGTAGCCACAGGTGAAACCTGGGGCTAAATATTTTTGAGATTGTTAGCTCTGTTTCGACGTAGGCGGACAAGTATTGACAATAGTGCCTGCGGGAGTTAAGGTATTACCACTATGAAAATTTCGCTGAATTGGTTAAATGATTATATCGAAACGGGCTTATCGGCTGAGAAAATCGTCCAGGTTTTAAGTGATATCGGCCTGCCTTGCGAAGGCGTCGAATCCCTGGGTGACGATACCGTAATCGATATTGAGGTAACCAGCAATCGCGGCGATTGTTTAAGCTATATTGGTATTGCCCGCGAACTGGCCGTTGCAACAGGCAAACAATTAAAAACCCCCGATGTTAAATTAAACGAATCAGCCAAAGATGTTACCAAACTTGCCTCTGTTGAGATTGAACAGCCGGGATTGTGCGCCCGATATACCGCCCGGATTATCAAGGGCGTAAAAGTCGGGCCATCGCCTGACTGGCTCAAAAGCAGGTTAAAAGCGGTCGGCCTGCGGAGTGTTAATAATGTGGTTGACGCGACGAATTATGCGCTGATGGAGACAGGCCAGCCGCCGCACGCCTTCGACTACGAAAAAATAAGCGGAGGCAAAATAATAGTAAGATGCGCCCGCGCCGGCGAGGAGCTTGTCAGCATCGACGGCACTAAATGCAAATTGACAGCCGATATGCTGATTATCGCTGACACGAAAGGCCCTGTGGCTATAGCAGGCGTTATGGGCGGGGCAGATACCGAAGTAAACGAGAAAACCACGACAGTCCTCTTAGAGGACGCGTATTTCGACCCTGTAAGTATCCGTAAGACTTCCCGCCAGCTCGCGCTGCCTTCGGAGGCATCTTATCGTTTCGAGAGGACTGTTGATATCGAAATGGTGGACTGGGCCTCGAAACGCACCGCTCAATTGATTACGCAGGTCGCAGGCGGGAAGGTCGCCAAAGGCGTAGTCGATATTTATCCGAAGAAGCCGGCCAAAAAAGAGATAACGCTGCGACTATCGCGGTTGAACAAGGTGCTCGGTATCGAAATCCCGCAGGCGGAGACGCTGGAAATTCTGTCGGGATTGAGTTTCCAGCCGAAGCAGAAGGGCGATTCGATAACTTGTGCCGTTCCTTCGTGGCGCAGCGATATTTATCGTGAGATTGACCTGATAGAGGAAATCGCCCGCCTGTACGGCTATAACAGGATACCAACTGAACAGAAAATCCGGATTAAGGTCGTCCCCGTCGATTCACGTCAGAAGCTGGCTGAAGCCGTGGGAACATATCTTAACGGCAGCGGCTTTTACGAGACGATTACCGTTTCTTTCATCGATAATTCGATTGCGGAGCTATTCGCTGCTGAGGGTTCCGGCGAGCATTTGAGCGTAAAAGACATAACCAGGAAAAGCGATAACCTGCTTCGCCAGACGCTATTGCCTTCTTTGCTTACCGTTATCAAGACAAACCTCAATGTTAAAAATACTCCATGCAGGATATTCGAGGTAGCCGATACTTTCGTGCCTCGTCCCCAGCAGAGTAAAGAGAATGTCTTGCCGATTGAAAAAGCCAAGCTGACTATTGCCTGCGATGGTGATTTTTCTCTCCTGCGGGGTGTGGTCGAGGGATTGATAAAGAATGTCAACAGGGATGCGGCAGTGGTTTTCGAGGCCGCCGATTTGCTTTGGGCACAGACCGGAGCGAGAATCCTGGTGAACTCGGAGCTTATCGGCACAGCGGGGATTATTTCTCAGGCAGTCAAAGATAAATTCGATTTCAAAGACGTAACGCCCGCGGCCGCGGAGCTGGATTTTGAAATGCTTTCTGTTTTACAGGCCGGCCCACTCAAGGTGGAACCTATCCCGAAATTCCCGGCGATAGAGCGCGACCTTTCGATTGTTATCGATGAGCAGGTCCGCTGGACAGACATTGCCGGGGCGGTGAATAAGAAAGCATCCGACGAACTGGAAGACGTTAAGTTTGTCGGTATATACCGCGGCAAAGGCATTCCCGCCGGCCAGAAAAGTCTCACCCTTACGCTTCGCTTCAGAGACAGCGACGGCACATTGACCCACGAGATGGTTGACCGCTTCCAGGCAGATATTCTGAACAGTCTCACCGAATCCACCGGCGCACAACTGCGAACCATCTAAATTTGCGTTCATAATTTATCTGTGCTGCTGCACTTAAGGAGGCGGGTAAATTTTCTAAATTTTGCTGCAGAAGAAGCGGTCGAAAATCCGAAAGTTTAGGTAAAGGCGAAGCTAAAGATTTTAATTTGCCGCTTTGATTTGCCGATATTCTTATTGATTTTTGTTTTGAAATTTGGTATAAGAAATATAGCAGGCTGACCCCTGCGGTGTGCGTATAGAAAATACGATTTTGAAAAAACCGATACCTATTATTCAGGGAAATCGGGCCTTGATGGGTCGGAAACGCCTACTCGATAGGACTTCTGAACACAAGCAACGATTACCCACTTGGAAATAATGGGTTTTCTTCAAAAGTTTTCTTACGGCACCGGCGGAGGAAAGCCTTGCATTTAGAAAGGCCTGTTTGTTGCAGGCCTTTTTTATTGCCCATTTTTAGCTGCTAAAGTTGGAAATATCGGACTAACAGCGCCCTCCGGAGTATCGTTTCCTTGTGTTTTTGGCCTTAAGCTGAGTGCTGTATTTGTCGATTAAAAAGTAGCGCAAAATATAACTATATAGGTAATAAAAGTGTAAATAAAAGCGTAACGTATGACATTATAAGCCGTTGTGCACCTGTGCTCTTTTTGTTGGAGAGGTAAAAATGCCAAAAGTTTGTAGTTTTACGGTCTTACCCGCATTGCCGGATGCTTTGAAAGCCCTTGAGGGTATTGCCCGGAATTTATTTTGGTGCTGGAACACCGACTTTATAGAGCTGTTTAAGCGCATTGACGGTGACTTATGGGCAGCTTCCGGCCGTAATCCGGTCAAACTTCTCGCAAGTCTCCCGCAGCGTCGCATAAATGAATTGGCCCAAAATCAGGCGTTTTTGTCTGAAATGCGGCGGGTTGAGGAAAAGCTGAAATCATATCTTGATGGGCCGACGTGGTTCGAAAAAAATTATTCAAGATCCGCCAAACCCGTTATCGCATACTTTTGTGCCGAGTTTGGAATTCATGAATGTTTGCCTTTTTATTCGGGCGGTTTGGGGCTTCTGGCAGGTGACCATTTAAAAAGCGCCTCTGACCTTGGTATTCCATTGGTCGGCGTCGGTCTTCTCTATCAAAAAGGTTATTTCCGCCAGTATTTGGACGTCGAGGGCTGGCAGCAGGAAACGTATAGTGAAAGCGATTTCTACAGTATGCCGATCGAGCTGGTTAGGGACAGCAGCGGCCAGCCGTTGACTATCAGCGTGGAATTCCCGGACAGGGCTGTGCACGCCCAGATTTGGTCTGTTTCCGTAGGCAGGGTTAAATTGTATCTGTTGGATACCAACATACAGGCTAATTCGTCCACAGACCGTATGATTACATCCAGTTTATATGGCGGCGACGTTGAAATGCGCATTCGCCAGGAGATTGTTTTGGGCATCGGCGGCTCAAGGGCCCTGGCGGCGATGGATATTAAGCCGGCCATCTGCCATATGAATGAGGGACACGCTGCTTTTATGGTGCTCGAACGAATCCGGCATCTGCGAAGCGAAACGAATATGACTTTTGCCGAGGCTGTTGAAGCCACCAAGGCCGGCAATGTTTTTACGATACATACGCTTGTAAAAGCCGGTCTCGATGAATTTTCAGTCGAGCTCATCGATAAGTATTTTGCTAACTTCTTCCCGGCTCTTGGGATAAGCAGAGAGCAGTTTCTGTCGCTGGGCAGAATCCTTCCTGACGATGCCGGCGAGTCATTTAAAATGCCGATTTTGGCATTACGCCTCAGCAGTTTCGTAAACGGCGTAAGTAAATTGCATGGGCAGGTATCGCGCGAGGTATGGTCGAGTCTTTGGCCGGCGGTTCCTGTTAGTGAGGTCCCCATAATCTCGATTACAAACGGCGTACATACTAAAAGCTGGCTGTCGGATGAAATGAGTTCTTTGTACGGAAGGTATCTTGGGCCGAATTGGACTGATGAAATCGTCAATAACACGGTTTGGGACGGCATCGACCAAATTCCCGAAGAGGAATTCTGGCGGGTACATCAGCAGTGCAAAGGCCAGCTGATTGCTTTTACGCGTAACTGTCTTAAGGCCCAGGTAAAACGCAGAGGTACTTACCATTCTGAATTGAACTGGGCTGAGGAGGTCCTCGATGTTGAGGCGCTGACGATTGGTTTTGCCAGAAGGTTTGTAAACTATAAAAGAGGCAATCTTCTGCTTAGAGACCCAGAGCGCTTCGTAAGGCTGCTTAATAACCCCGATAGACCTGTTCAGATTATTTTTGCAGGCAAAGCTCACCCGAGAGATACCGGAGGCAAAGAGATAGTACGTCAAATTATTAACTTTGCGTCAAAGTATGATGTCCAGCGACGCATCGTCTTTCTTGAGGATTATGATATTAATGTAGCCAGGATGTTAGTCCGCGGCGTGGATGTGTGGCTTAATAACCCTCGAAGACCTATGGAAGCCTGTGGAACAAGCGGTATGAAGGCGGCAATAAACGGTGCTTTGAATATGAGCACCCTGGATGGATGGTGGTGTGAAGGTTACAGGCCTGACGGGGGCTGGGCTATCGGTGCAGAGCAAACTTACAGCAACTCGGATTATCAGGATGAGGTCGAAGCTCGGGCAGTCTATGACCTTCTCGAAAACGAGGTTATTCCTTTATTTTACACCCGCTCGGCGGATGACCTGCCGCGGGCTTGGATAAGCAGGGTTAAAAACTCAGTCAAATGGATAGCGCCGCGCTTCAACACTCACAGGATGGTTGCTGAGTACACACAAAGGTTTTATAACCCGGCTGCGGCTAAATGGCGTTATTTGACTGCGGAAGCTATGGCAAGAGCCAAGGTGCTTTCTACGTGGAAATCCAATATGAAGAAAGCCTGGCCTGAATTTGCCATTAAAGATGTGCAGATACAGGTTTATAATAATGGTGATGGCGGCAAACAGTTGGATATCAGGCAGCCGCAGCTCAAAGTCGGTTCGAAATTGTCTATCAGCGCACTGGTTAAGCTGCCTAAGGTTAGCCCGGATGATGTTTCAGTTGAGCTTTATCATGGGCCGGTAGATTCACATGGAAGTATTAGAAACGGCTCAATTGTGAGAATGGCTTACAAAGAAACTACAGACCGGGACAGTGAGCATTGGTTTGTCGGCTCGATGTCTTGTGGAGAAACAGGCCAGCATGGAGTGGCCGTGAGAGTTTTGCCCAGACACGCTGACCTTGTTAACCCATATGAGCTGGGCTTGGTTCTCTGGGAAACAACGGACGACACAAACGTTAAATAAAAACTCCTCCCCGGCAGACGGAAACGATACGCGGTTTCACTCCTCTTCTTTATTGCGCATAAGCTCATAAACTTCCTCGGGCGAGGTTGCTTTTTCGAGCTTTTGTTTGAGTTCTTCATTAAGCATCAGTTTGCTTATTTTAGCCAGTGCCTGAATGTGCGGGCCGGTCTGGTTGGCTGGTGAGGCCAGCAGGATAATGATTGTTACTGGTTTTTCGTCGATGCTTTCAAAATCAATCGGCTCACTTGCTACTCCGACTGCCATAACCAGCTCTTTGACGGCGTCGCACTTGCCGTGCGGCACGGCGATTCTCGAACCGATTCCGGTGCTGCGGGTTTGCTCACGTGCCAGAACCGCTTTTAAAACCGTTTCTCTGTCTAACAGTAATCTGTTGGCATCGAGCAAATCCACCAATTCTGTTATTGCGGATTGCTTGTCTTTGCTTCCCAGCGGAACTTTGATACAATTCGGTTGCAGAATTTCTTTTAAGGTCATTTCAATCGTTAAGACGGCTTACGCCATTGCTAAAAAGTATACTGTACTGCTTCTAATTTACATAAACCTTCTATTATATGTAATTATCGGTTCAATTGCAACAACTTTGCAAAAAATTTGTAGCCTGTGCCCTCCGAAAACCTGCTTTCTGTACGTTGTTTTCCCCTTTACTTACCTGTTGTAATGGGCTAAAATGGCGTTTCGTTTAATTCACAGGCTATCAACTGCGGATACAGGCGATTTGGAGATTTGGTTATGGAAAAGATAAAACTCTACGATACCACCCTTCGCGACGGCATGCAGGCCGAGGGCGTCAGCTTCTCACTCGAGGACAAGCTCTCAATCGCCGCCTGCCTCGACGAGCTTGGCCTTGATTATATTGAAGGAGGTTTCGCCGCTTCCAATCCCAAGGAAATGCAGTTCTTTACCGAAGTGGCCAAGCTCGGTCTGAAGAATTCTAAAATTGTGGCCTTCGGCAGCACCCGCAGGGCTGATGCGAAAGTTGAGGCTGACGTGTCACTTGCAGCCATTCTCGCCTGCAAAACCAAAGTGGCTACCATTGTCGGTAAGGCCTGGGACATGCAGGTAAAAGCAGTTCTGGGCTGTTCGCTCGATGAGAATTTACAGCTCTGCGTCGACTCCGTTGAATACCTTAAAAAGCACGGCATTGAGGTGATTTTCGATGCCGAACACTTATTCAACGGATACAAGGAAAATAGCGAATATGCGATGAAGGTTCTGGCTGCCGCTGCCGAGGCCGGCGCCGATGTGCTGGTGCTTTGCGATACTAACGGCGGCTGCCTGCCGGACCAGATTTACGAAATTACAAAGGCCGTATGTGAAAAATTCCCGTCGCTCTCAATCGGCATCCATACCCATAATGACAGCGATTGCGCCACCGCCAATACTTTGGCCGCTGTTCGTGCAGGCGCTCGACACGTTCAGGGCACTATCAACGGCTTGGGAGAACGCTGCGGAAACGCAAATCTCTGCACCGTCATTCCCAACCTTGCTTTCAAAATGGGGTTCGATTGTCTGGCTCCCGAAAAAATCAAGACCCTCACCGAGGTTTCGCGATTCGTTTTCGAGCTCGGCAACCTCAACCCGGTAACGAATATGCCCTATGTAGGCGAAAGCGCCTTCGCGCACAAGGCAGGCCTCCACGTTGACGCTTTGCTGAAAGACAAGCGCACTTATGAGCACGTTGACCCTTCCGTCGTTGGCAATGAACGCCGTTTCCTCATCTCCGAGTTAAGCGGCAAATCCAACGTTCTCGCTGAGCTTGAAAAAGCAAAAATCACGCAGGATAAGAAACTGGCAAAAGAAATTCTCACCCGCGTTCAGGAGCTTGAGAACGAAGGCTATCAGTTCGAAACTGCGAATGCCTCCTTTGACCTGCTCATAAAGAAGATACTCGGCACATATAAACCCTCTTTCGAGCTTGTGAAATATTACGTAACTACGGAAAGGCGCACCTCCGGCGAAATGATTAATGAGGCCACGGTCAAACTTAAAGTCGGCGATAAAGTCCAGCATGTTGTCGGCGAAGGCGACGGTCCCGTCAACGCCCTCGATGCCGCTCTGCGTAAAGCGCTCGAAAACCCCTATCCTGTCATCAGGGACATCCGCTTAATTGATTATAAAGTGCGTGTGGTCAACGCTAAAGCCGGCACCGCCGCTCGTGTCCGCGTAATAATCGAATCACGCGACAAAACCTCGACATGGGGCACGGTCGGCGTATCCGAAAACGTCATCGAGGCTTCCTGGCAGGCCCTTTCCGACTCCATCGAATACAAACTGCAGAAAGATGCGAAGTGACCCTTGTCACTTTTCCTCTTATCTTTATGCTTGACTTCTCGTTCCGCTTCTGTATGATTGACCCCCTGTTTCACAGTGTTTTTTAGGAGATAACGCAATGGCAGATAAAAGAGCAGACCTCGCCGGCCCAGGCATCGGTGACTATAATGAGCTGGAAAAAATCCTCCCGCAGGATTACAGCTCGCTGCTGTCCCCCAAGGAAACCCAGATTGCCATTTATGCCGCCAAGGATTACATCGAGCAAAATCTCTGTAAAGAGCTTAATCTTATTCGTGTTACCGTTCCCCTGATTGTCGATGTCGAAAGCGGCGTCAATGACCTCCTTGATCGCGACGGCTCTCGAACTCCCATCGAGTTTCCCTGCGGACTCGGTCTCGATAAGCCTATACGAGCCCAAATCGTTCAGGCCGCCACCAAATGGAAACGTATGGCGCTGAAGCAATTCGGTATGAAAATCGGCGAAGGCCTCGTCACCGATATGAGAGCCATTAGAAAAGATTACTTCCTCGACCACGACCACAGCGCCTACGTTGACCAGTGGGACTGGGAGCTTGCTGTAACAGCCGAGCAGAGAAACCTGGAGTTCTTAAAGCAGGTTGTTGAGAAAATCTGGAAAGTCCTCAAAGGCGCCGAAACCTGCGTCCAGGAACTTTTCCCCAAGCTAAAGACCGATAAATACCCCGATATGCCTGAAAAATTAACGTTTATCCACGCTGAGGAGATACTCGAAAGATACCCAGACCTGCCGCGAAAACAGCGCGAGACAGAAATTGTCAAAGAGCTGGGCGCAATTTTTATCATCGGCATCGGCTGGGTACTTAATGACGGCTACCCGCACGAAATGAGGGCCGCTGACTACGACGACTGGGCAACCGATACTAAATCTCAAACCGGAAAAGATACCCACGGTTTGAATGGTGACATACTCGTCTGGAACCCTATAACAAAACGCCGGCACGAATTGACAAGTATGGGTATCCGCGTTAACGCCGATTCCCTCAAACAGCAGCTAAAGCTCTCTGGCCTGGAAGATTTATTAAAGTTCCCATACCACCAGGCCATCGTAAATAACCAAATTCCCCTCAGCATCGGCGGCGGCATAGGACAATCCCGGACGTTTATGCTCCTGTTGAAAAAAGCTCACATCGGCGAAGTCTCCGCGACCGTATGGCCGAAAGTTCTCAAGGATATTTCCGAAAAGAAAAATATCCATGTTATAGAATAACCGCTGTTTCTGATTCGGCCTCACTCTTGACTGGCTGAAAGCGCTACTGTCGTTATAGAATTCGCAGGCAGTTTCAACGGCTCACCTTTTTTGAAGCTGCCGATTTTAACGCAGTTTTCCTTTTCACTCGAACGATATACGTCTCCCTTGGAAACAGCCGAACCCTTCAAAGAAAAGTTAAGGGTGATATCAGTGCTCGGCGTGGTATTGAGCAGGACCGCTGTTAGTTTTTTGTTGTCCGGGCTGATATACGCTGAAATTCTCAGGCCGGGATTATCGGTCGAGGCTTCAACTCGCTGCCAGCCGGAATCTGTGAAAGCCGAATATTGCTTGAAAGCATAGTAAGCGGGTCTGACGCTGTAGGAATTCGAGTCATTGAGGCCGACCAATCCGTCGTTCGGGTCCCAGAACAAATCCCAGTACAAATACGAAGCTACGTTCTCCACTGTCAGGCTGTTATGTAATAAAACCGCTGTATTCATTGCGCCAGTCCACGTTTTCGGTTGGTCCTCGAATTCCGTCTGGAACACGGGCTTGTCACCATACTGTGCAATAAACTTCTTGAACCTGGTCATTTTTGGAATATATCTGTCGGGGTTTTCGGCACAGCCGCTGCAATCGTAGAGATGGTGCGCGTAGCCATAAATGCGGGATGTGTCTAATTTACTTATATAGCTTTCGATGTGAGAAAAGCCCATCGTTTCGGGGTCGAGCATTTTGGGCATGGCCGGTCCCATTTCAGCCTTCAGTTTTTGCCAGACTGCTTCGAGGGCGGCGTCATAGCCGGCCGTGTTTGGTTCTTCTGTGGGGGCGAGTTTGCACGATTCGTATGGAGCTTCCCAGTCAGGCTCATTCTGCATAGTTATATAGTCCGCTTTGACTCCTGCTTTTGCATACGCGGCCAGGCTGTCTGCCCACCATTGCGCGAATTCGCCATATACGAATTTGCCGTCTTTTTTGGCGAGTGTCCCGCCGATTAAGTTTGCGTCGCTTTTCAGCCGTGCCGGCGGCGTCCACGATGAAATCATAATCTTCAGGTTCCCGCCGAGAGCGGCTTTGCCTTTATTGGCTATTTCAACCGTATAATCGAAGTCGGCTTGGTTCATATCGTAAGTATTTCTGATGCGGAATATATCAAGGCCGAGCTCCTTGAAGAGAAGGTTGTATAATTCAGCTTTTTGTTTATGCTGAACAAGTTCCATCATCCGGAATGCGCCGGATGCCCCCAGACCTTCGATTTTTTGATGCCGTTTATCTGCGTCAATTTCACTTGTTGCGGTAGGTTTGACGGCGGCGGATTTGGCGATTGGTTCCGGGCCATATACGTTCACGTCATCAACGTAAAAATTAACGCCCGGCGCAGCGCCGTCGAAATACACGTCCAGCACCGTCAGTCCGCCGTTAACATCTAATTTGAAGTCACCTGTTAGCAGCGTCCAGTTGCTGTCCGTGACAGCGGTTGCGGTGGCTAAAGTATGATACTTGGTGCCGCTGTCGTCCTGTTGCTCGACCGATAGCAGTACCTTGTCGCTCGGAGCGTTATCGAGTCTTACCCACCCTGATATCTTGTAAGTTTTTCCATCTGTCATTGTGTCGAATACAGATTGCCTTACTCCCTGCCAGGCCGCGACTCTGCCGGTTGCCTTGACGCTGCCCGAACCGCTGTGCACCGGTGCGCTGACCGCCTCGATTGGACAGCCTCTGCCGGCCCAGCCTTCCGTCCCTTTTTCGAAGTCTGGGTTGACCAGGATGTTGGTATCGGCGTAACATGTTAATGACAGACACAATAATAAAAACAAACCTTTGTAAGACATCTGACTGCTCCTTAATCTTAAAATCTTACTTGTTTATTTTCCGGAAAGTACCAGAGTCGTTATCGACTTTGCAGGCAGTTTTAATGGCTCGCCTGCCTTGTAGCTGCCGAGGTTAACGCATTTTTCTGTCTCGCTCGAGCGGTAAACTTCACCTTCAGAAGCGGAAAAGCCCTTCGAAGAAAGGTTAAGGGTAATATCCGTATTGCCTGCGGTATTTATTATGACCGCGGTTAGTTTTTTATTGTCCGGGCTTATATATGCTGAAATTCTCAGCCCAGGATTGTCGGTCGTTGCCTCCACTCGCTGCCAGTCCGAATCTGTAAAAGCCGAATATTGCTTGAAAGCATAATAGACCGGCTTGATAGTGTAGTAGGATAGGTCCATCGGGTTAAAACTCACCATCCCGCTGCTGGGGCCCCAGAACAAATTCCAGTACACATATGCCGTTGCGTTCTCGACTGTCAGAGAATTATGAATCAAAATCACCATACTCATTGCGCCGGCCCATGTGTTCGGTTCGTTCTCGAACTCTGTCTGCATCAGCGGCTTGCTGCCGTATTTTGATTTGAGTCTTTCCATTTCAGGAATATACCTGTCAGGATTTTCGGCGCAGCCGCTGCAGCCGTAGAGATGATGTGCATAACCGTCAACGTGAGATGAGTTTTTCAATTTGTCTATATAATCAATGGTGGTATTCAAACTATACGTTTCCGGTGCGAGCATCTTCGGAATTTCCAGCTCCGGGTCTGCATTAAATTTCTGCCAGACCGCTTCGAAGGCGGCATCATAACCTGCCACGTTTGAATCCTCAGCGGGATTGAATCTGCACGAATTCCATGGGGCTTCGTAGTCCGGCTCATTCTGGATATTCAGATAGTCTATTTTCACTCCTGCTTTTGAATAAGCGGCTAAGCTGTCAGCCCACCACTGGGCGAATTCTGCATACGCATATTTGCCGTTGATTTTGGCAAGCGTTCCGCGGGCTGTATTTCCGTTGCTTTTCAATCTCGCCGGCGGCGACCACGACGAAATCATAATCTTGAGATTTCCATCGAGGGCAGCTTTACCGCCTTTGGCTATTTCCACCATCTCATTGAAAGCGGCCTGGTTGATATCGTAAGTGTTACTTATGCGGAATATGTCCATGCCCAGTTCCTTGAACAGCAGATTATACAGTTCAGCTTTTTTCTGGTGGTTTACGAATTCCATCGTGAAATGGACCCCGCCGGCCCCGAAACCTTCGATTTTTTGATGACGTGTCCCCACATCAATCTGAGCCGTTGCATTTGGTTCGATAGTAATTTTCTCAAGGGCAGCTCCTTCGGGGCCGTATGCGTTTGCGTCGTCAACGTAAAAGTTAATATTCGGGTCAGGACCTTCGAAGTAAACGTCCAGCACCGATAATGTATCGCTCACCTCTAATGTAAAATCACCCGAAAGCAGCGCCCAGTTGCTGTCGGTTGCGGTAACAGTAGCTACGTTATGGTAACTGGTTCCCTTGCCGTCCTGCTGCTCAACCGATAAGGCGACACGTCCGCTCGCGGCGTTATCGAGTCTTACCCATCCGGATATCTTGTAAGTCTTGCCATTGGCCATTTTTTCGAACACGGATTGTTTCACACCCTGCCAGTTCGCGTCTCTCTTCGAAGCTTTCGCGCTGCCCGAACCGCTGTGTACAGGTGATTTGACCGCCTCAATTGCGCAGTTTCGCCCCGCCCAGCCGTCCGTCCCGCTTTCAAAATCGGGATTGACCAGTATGTTGGTGTCGCCGTAAACTGACGCCGATGACAAAAACAGCAGTAAAAATAAAGACTTACAAAAACAATTGGAAAACATCTTGCAGCTCCTTAATCCAGAGTTAATTTAAAATTCCTTAATCAAACATATGTCTTTTTGGGCAGGGTATGATAACATATTAGCCGTTGGTTTGCAATATTGTTGAACATTTGAGGATTTTGTCTTTTATGAATACTAAATATCAAAAACTGCTCACTTTTTGCGTTGTTTTTCTGCTTATTGTAAATGTTTCCCTTAATACGCTCATCGCCGGCGGTCCTTCGGATATTCACGTATGGGAAATGGAAGAAATTGTGCTGGAAGCGGAAAATGATTATGATAATTTCTATACGGATGTGACCTGCTGGGTCGACCTGAAGGGTCCGGATTTCTCGAAACGAATTTATGGCTTCTGGGATGGCTCCAATCGTTTCGTTGTGCGTATGGTCGCGACATCACTTGGCAAATGGCAATGGACCAGCGGCTCGAATCAGCCCGATGATAAAGGCCTTACCGGCCTGTCCGGCGAATTTAACGCAGTCAGATGGACAAAAAAACAAAAGTCGCAAAATCCCAACCGCCGCGGCTTCATTCGTCCCTCACCTAACGGGCACGCCTTGCAATACGCTGACGGAACGCCCTTCTTTATGGTTGGTGACACCTGGCTTGCAGGAACCACCTGGCGCCTGCCTTTCAGGGGCGTTGCATCTCCAAAAGATTATGTGCCCGGCCCGGGTATCAGCTTTGAAGACGCCGTCGCTTACCGAAAAAGACAGGGCTACAATTCCGTCAGTATGATTGCCTGTTTTCCGAACTGGGAAGCGGACTGCCATCCCGCGACTTACGCTGATTCCAGCGGATTATTCCTGAGAAATGCGTGGGAAAAATTTGGTTACCCCGTCGGAAACGGCCATGTGACCGCGAAAGATATGCGCGACGAATTCGGCAACCTCCCCTTTGAGATGTCAACGGAGCACCAGGGCGTCGCTGATTTTGACCGTATCAATCCCAAATACTTTCGCAGTCTTGACGAAAAAATGCGTCATTTGTCCAAACAGGGTTTTGTCCCTTTGATAGAAACCGTAAGAAGAGACAACTGCCCGGCGTGGAAGGCATATTTTGACTTTAATGAATCTTACTCGCGATATGTTCAGTATCTAATCTCAAGATACGGTGCCTATAATATATTCTTTAGCGGCATTCATCTCGATTGGATTCCCAAAGAATATAGTCTCACCGCCGACGAATTCAACGCAGCTTTAACCTATCATTTGAATAAATACGGCCCGCTGCCTTTCGGCCAGCCCCACACAACACTAATCAGCGATTCCACATATACTCAATTCGGCCACGACCAGAATTGTCCTTGGCTGACTATGCACAGCGTCGGCAACAAGCCGCGCGACCATAGTGTTAAAACAGCTCTTGAAACCCTTTTTAATCTTGTCCCCACATACCCGGCCATAAACTTCGAGCCGTATTATACCGGCTGGGACCACGAAATAAATATGCCGAATGGCGAGCGTCCGCCGGCAAATTCCCCGCGTGATAACTATTTCTCACGGGCACAAATGTATGGCTCCGTTCTTTCCGGCGGCCTGTCCGGCCACGTCCACGGAACCGCCGCCTACGACATCACTACAACCGGTGAGCCTGCCGGTGCGCGTCCCCATTTCTGGGTCGCGCTAAAGTATAAATCAGGCGCCTATATGCAGCACCTCGCTGCGTTTGTCTTGTCGCAGGGCAAAAAATATCAGCAATTACAGCCCTGTTCGCAGAATATAAACCCGCAAAAAGCCCCCGGCAGCCCCGAAAGAGGTTTGGATGGCTGGTCGTTTATGTCGTGCACGCCTGAAAAGGATTTTGCACTGCTCTACTTCGAGAACCAGGCTGTCCTGCCTACATTAAGCGGTTTCAAACCTGACTCTTCTTTTTCTTTCCGGTGGTTTAATCCCCGCAACGGCCGGTGGAAAAAGAAAATCACCATTAAATCGAATGAGCAAGGAATATTGGCACTCCCGCCATTCCCGGATGGACAAAATCCTTCCACCATTGACTGGGCCGCCAAAATCACTTTACAATAAACTGCTTTTCTTGGCGGCTTAATGCTCTGCGGCGGACTTCTCGAGATAATTGAATTTCTGTCCGCCCAGCGACGCATCGACCATTAGCCCCGTGTCAGTTGCGACGAATACTGCCATTCCAGATTTATAATCAGCCTTCGCTGCCGCGCCGAGAGTGACAGCTACGCCTGTAACCTGTGCGGAAAACGTGAACTCCTCGGTCTTGAACACGTCTAAATCATTTTTAGTCTTGAAGAATATTATCTCTCGGAAGAACTCGCCCCCGAACGAGAACCCAAGCGTTGCCTGCGACATACTGCAGTACCCGACCATTTTACCCTGCTCGTAAACTTCGCCCTTGCCGTAAGCGCCGCCGGCAAGAAAAGCCCCTTTGAATACCTTCGGCAGCACCGCCCAGCCGTAGGAGTTGTCGAAGAATTTCTGTATCTTAGGGTCTTTCTCCTTGAATACCGCTATTGCCTCACTTGCCTCAGCCGACAAAACCGCTTTTCCCTCCGGCTCTTCCGGTGCAATAGCGCAGCCGGCCGATACAATCGCCAAACACAAACACATCATAATTATTTTCGTCTTCATATATCACTCCTTTCAATTGTTTCCTTTGTCTTGCTTGGTTTATAGCCGATTGCCGCCTAATTGTCAATACAAAGACCGTAAGCTCATTTGTCAGCTCGAAATTTTCGCATCCGCCCCATTTTGACAGCGTTTGATATGTTAAGACTAAAAAACTTTAGCTTGCTATACCGCAGCTAAGCACGGCACCTTAAAGCAGTCTTTTCTGAAACAGCAGTTGGTATATGGGCAGTTGCCGTTGTTTGAATTTCCATAGCAGGGCGTATTGCCTTCCGTCCTCTGGATGGTATGGATTAGCTCCGCCTTTTTCATCTTGCCGGATTTTATGCCTAATTTCTTCGCCTTCTTTTTGATGGCTTCCATCTTCATATTTGTTTACCCTTCGTCAATTTCACTCTGTTGAAAATCTAAAATTTCACGGGATTAACCTTTATTATCGTCAAAACCGTTTGTTTCAGAACAGCAAAATTTACAAAAAATATAAATCGTAAATGAATCATCCTTCTTTTCCCTTATTGGTTGGCTCCCAGCTTCGCTGGGGGTTGCATAATCTTAGTTCGAGAGAGTTATAGTTTTTTGGGAGTGTTGACATTAGCCTGTTATCATAGTAGTATCTTGCCTGTTTGTGTCTTTTTGTGTTTTACTAAATAGAAAAAGCATAAGATGAGTAGTGCTTCTCCAAGAATTGTAGAGCTTGTCGAAACTTTCGATTGTAACATCGAAACGTACCATTCGCAGCAATACTACAATGAGACCCAGCTTCGCAGAGAGTTCGTCGCCCCGTTTAAGGAAGCGCATGGAAAATATGCACAAGGCTATTGGCGAAAATGATGTTTACAAATGGGCCGGAAATGTTATTACGTAATTAACTGCTTGAAGAAAAGAACAGGAAGTTAATCAATGCAAGTTAAAGAGATAATGTCAAAGGAAGTAATAACTGTAACACGCTCTGTAAAATTGAGAGAACTGTTAGAGTTATTTAATAAATTTCATCTTTTCCCTTTGGTGCCTGTAGTTGAAGAGGACAACCGCCTGGTGGGGATTGTTTCTTTTAGCAATCTTATCGATGTATTTAGTCCGTATCATCAGGAAATATTGAAAACGGTTCCTTTCTTGGACGATCGGGAAGAAGATATATTTAATGTAGAACTGACCAGGGATATCGGAGACTTGTTAATCGTTGATGATATTATGGAGACAAAGTTCGTTTCTTTACAAGAGGATGCCTCTTTAGAGGAAGCTTTTAAGTTAATGAAGTTACATCTTAAAGAAGAATTTCTGGTAACAGATAAAACAGGAATATTAGTCGGAAAGATTGGCATATTCGACATAATTCGGAGAGTATTTCAGGAAAAGGGCGTTATTTAAGTGAATACTATATTAGGATTGGGGTTTATTCTGCTTGCAGGTTTATTTTCGGCAAGGCTGATAAGCAAAATTAGATTTCCAGCGGTAACCGCTTATCTTGTAATAGGTATACTTACCGGGTCTTCGCTGTTAAAACTCATTCCTGTAGAAATTATTAATGCATCAGGACTAATTTCAAATATAGTTTTAGGAATAATCGCCTTTAGTATTGGCCAAAATTTTTCTCGAGATAACTTTAGAAAGATTGGCAAATCAGTGGTATGGATTTCAGTTCTGGAGGCATGCGGGGCCTGGCTTTTAGTTACATTAACTTTCTTATTGATACTAAGGCAGCCTTTTTATATTTCTCTTCTTTTCGGAGCGCTTTCTTCCGCTACTGCCCCGGCGGCAACGGTAATGGTGATAAGAGAATATCGCGCTAAAGGCATTTTTACTGATACGCTTTTAGGGGTCGTTGCTATTGATGATGCCTGGTGCCTTATTATTTTTGCTGTTTCCTTGGCAATATCCCAGGCCGTTTATAGCCACAGGTTGGCTGCATTTTTTTTGATTAGGGTATTTTTAAACTCCATCTTGAGTATACTTGGTGCCTTTATCTTAGGAAGCATCAGTGCAATCCTGTTATCTTATCTCTCTCGTTTTATTCGTACGCAGGCAGAGCTCCTGATTTTCACCCTCGGATTTGTTCTTTTAAGCATAGGAATAGCTATTTGGCTGCACTTGTCCGTCCTTTTAGCAAATATGTTTTTAGGGGCAATCTTAGTCAATATCAACAAATCTTCATTCAGCTCTTTTGAAGTTTTAAAAACAATAGATTCCCCGCTATTCTTGCTTTTCTTTGTTTTGGCCGGGGCAAATTTGGAAATAGGTCTTCTGCCCAAATTGGGATTAATTGGTTCGGCATATTTAGTATTTCGCGTGGCAGGTAAGGTAGCTGGCGCAAGATTAGGAGCTCGTATTTCTAATGCATCCGGTAGCATAAGAAAATATTTAGGCCTGGGCTTAGTGCCCCAGGCAGGCGTTGCTTTGGGCTGCGCTTTAGTTGCTAAAAGTGACTTTCCAAATATAGGCGGTATGATTTTTACTACGATTGTTGCTACTACAGTTGTTTATGAATTGGTCGGTCCTTTATGTACAAAATATGCCTTGCAAAAAGCAGGAGAGATAAACGTTGAACACCACCAAATGGTGTGAAAATCCTTTTGAGCATTTGGATGATTTGAAAGAAGAATTGAGGGATAAGTATGTTCTGCTGGCCAATAAGATAATGGAATAACTCCATTCAATTTTTTAGTGAGGTGTATATGTTTACATTATTAAAGATTAGCGGAATGGCCGTGACAGCCATTATTATTGGTGCTGTAATTTTGATTGTTTTGGCTTTCGGAGCAGTAAAAAAGTTTTTCCCTGAAAAGCCGCGTAAGCCCTTGGGAAAAGCATAAAATTTTGTCGAGCCCTTGCTGCAGTGTCCCGTCCGCCGACTTGCCTGCCCTCGAATGTTGTCGTCGGGGTTCGTTTGGGCGTTTGTATTTAGCCCCGCAATTTATTGCGCAGGTTCTCTCTCATCCATCTTCCATCGTCCGCTTTCGGCGACCCATTCTCCAATTTATAATTCGTAAATTATAAATCGCCTCCCTACCCACTAATTCCCTTCGAGCCAGTTCACCGCAAGCTCGGCATAATCACGGAAATCCACATCTCCGTCGTAATTCAAATCTGCCTCATAACACCACCCGTTATATAGACAATCCTCGTTCAGCCATCGCTCGACCAACAATGCTAAATCAGAATAACCACAACCGCAATCGTGGTTCAAATCGCCTTTGAGATTCGGCAGTGTCAAATCTACCCTTGGCGGTAGAATTGTCCAATCTACCAATGGTGCTTCATCGAATGTAAAACCGCCATCAGTATACATGATATTCGTATCTGCGGTGCCGCCGCCGACCAGGAATTTCTCGACATAAGCGTTCACATGAGGTTGCTGTGAAGCGGGGAACACGCAGTGATCATGACCGCCGACCCCGGAAAAACCCATCTTATCGGGTATCCCGAGTGCTTCCCATATCTTATGCGTAATATTGCCATTTTGCCAACAACTCTGAACGCACAACCAGCCATGCGAGGTGTTTTCAATGAACAGAAGCGCATTCGGTGCGCACAATCCCGCTAACTCGTGATGATCAAACGGCAGTTTATCCGCGTTATTGACGAATTGTGTGAAATTAGCACTGAAGAGACCCAGGCCAACGACCCCGGCCATCGTCTCGCAACCGCCTTCGGATTGAATACCGCGCCAGCTTGCCGCGCCGCCGGCTCCTGATTCCTGGGGGATGGTGAGCTTAATCCGCGGGTTGAATGCACCGCAAACCAAAGCGCCCTTCCCGCTGGCTGAACACCCTGTAATACCAAGCCTGTTTGGATCGATATTGGCTGCAGGGGTCTTTTCGAGTGCGTCTATTAAACGGCTCAAGTTCCATGCCGCTTTCATCATTGACGAGACGGATGGATCGCTCCCATACAAGGTATTGAACGGAGTTGCGGAAGTGGACAGATTCATGGTAGCCACTCCCAGATTGCGGATCGCTGTTGCGCCAATACTGATACTGCCGCCGTAACCTATCATGGCAGGATAAGGTGGGCTCCCTGTGGGGGGATAGGTTATCGAACAAGAGAAGGATGTTGAATGTCCATTATCAGTTACATACACTGTGATTGAGTTACCATTAAATGAACCTGTTGTAGCGGAATAAGGCGTCTCTGGCATATAACCTAACTCAAATTCCTGAATCAGCTCGGCTATTTCCGCACGACGGCATGTCCATTCATCTTTCGTCATGCATGAACCAGACACGAATTCAAAGGGGTCAGGATAGTAGGGATTATCCACTAAGGATGAGAATGAAGGCATTGGCGGAACAGTACACTCGTTGCCGCCGGTGCCGCCTTGTGTAACTGTTACAGTTTGCCAAGCATCTCCTGTCGTAGTAACGGCTACCGTTGCTGCTCTTGATAAGAGGCCATTTTGCTGAGCGGTAACAGTTACTGTATCATTGTTTGAACCTGATGCCGGATCAACAGTCAGCCAGTACTCTGAACTTGAGACAGTCCAGCTTGTATTTGATGTAACGGTAAAAGTGCCTGTGCTGTTTGCTTCCGCGGAAATTCTAAGCGATGTTGGAGAAACAGAAGTAGCACTGCCTCTGACGTCGTCGAAATACACATTTCCTGTGCTTCCGCCGCTGCCGTCGCCGAAGCCGATGGTAATCCCGGCAACATTGGACAGGTTCACGTCGGCAAATTCCGTCAGCGGAATGCTCCAATTGCTCCATTGTTTCCGCCTGACATCGCTCGTGTTGTCGTATGTTACAGTCGCGGTGTTAGGCGGACTGTCACCGTCGGTCAGCTTCACATACATTTGCTCGTCGGTGGGGTTACTTAGGTCCCCGTAGAAATACAGCACCAATGCCTGGGCGCCGATGCCGAGCCAGTCAGGGTCGACCATTCCCAAATCAGCAACATCTGCGCTGACTTCGGAATAGTAAGGAGGCAGATTGTTATTATAAATATACCGCATCGATTTACCGCTGCGGGCGATAGCGATATCGATAGAAACTTCTGCGCTGGTGCCGCTGTTTTGCCATATATTCTGCATGGCGGCGTTGTCCTCATAAGAACTGAAATTGTCCAAAACAAAATGCGGCAATACCTTGAAACTCCAGACTTCGCCTTTGAAGATTGTGTAGTCAGGCGCGGCATTGACCTCATCAATACGCCAGTAGTAGGTTTTGCTAAAATCAAGAAATCCGGGAGGGTCATAAGTCGTGGTTGACTGATTTTGACTGACCAGTACGCCCAGCGAATTGTCTCTGTCGGCGTTGTTGATATCGTTAAAATCGGTGCCGAAATATACATCGTGTGTTTCAGCAAGTCCGCCCTTTTTCCATTCGAGGACCGCATCTATCGGCGCGTCTTCTGCGCCGTCAACCGGAACAGGATGGTAAGCATAGCTTGGCAGGACGAATGCCTGCAAGGCGTTCGGTTCCACCTGTAAGGCGTTGACAAAAGCGAAAGGCTCGGCTGCTGGACTGCTTGGGCCCCTTTCGCTTGTCAGGATAATTCTGCCTAAATCATCCGATGTGGCTCTTCCGCTAAAGGCCCACTTCCAGAAATCTTTAGAGGAGCTGGAAGAATAGTTATCCTGCAGAGGCTGATTTGCCGCTCCGCCGATGAAATTGGTGTCAAAAATATGTGTGCCGTTGGCGTACCAGTTCGCCACTCGATTAGCGTCTAAGATTTGGCTGTCCCATGACCATATGGTTATGTTGCAGTCCCGGTTGGTGCCAAGTCCCCATAGCGTGATTGTAACTCCGCTCGGATTAACACCGTAGACAAAATCGCGATAAATCCTCTCGCCTGCCCGCGGGGAATAATAGCATGGGTCGCCCGGCATCACGGGTGTGCCGGCGTATCTCGACCATCCGCCGCAGGGGTCATCACGTCTTACTGAGTTAATGCTGCCGCCGAGGTCAGTTATAACGCCATTTACTTCACTGCCGCTGGTTGTAATGCTGAGCGGCATAAAGCCGACCTGGGTATTTACATCGTCATTGTTTGCCCAGTTGTTAAGGTCCAGCCTCAGCACAGGAGGAGTAGTAGAGGCATCGGTGGTTGCCGAGCGAGCAAGCGACCAACTGGTCATATTCAAAGCGCTGTCACGTGCCCTGACCCTGAATGTGTACACAGTGCTCGGGGTAAGGCTTGTTGCAATGTAATTGGCGTCTGTTTGCCATGTGCTGCTGGCTGTGGGGACACTGGAGCACTCAAACAAGTACTGTATGGGAACACTACCGGCTTGATCCAAAGCAGTTACTGCAGCCATCTGAATTGAATTTGGCCCAAGTGTTATCGGGACAATCCACCACTTCGCCGGGACCGGCCTTGGAGCAGTGGTATCTGCGCCGTAACAGGGTGATAAAGCAAGGGCTGAAATCAAAAGCAAATACAGGGGAAAATATTTAACAGACATCTTCATACGCCTCCTTATCAGGGTAAAACTCTGAGGGTTTTACCGGTTTTAATAATCCTCACCCTCTTACCCCGTAAGGAGCAAACCGCCCGAGCCCAATGAACCGTACCTTGAAACAGTGGGCACATTTTACGTACGAAATTTCAATTTCTTATAATATACCACACTTGCTCCGGATTTTCAACCAATTTTTGCCCTTTTTGGGGATTAAAATAGGCATTTTGGCTCTCCAAACGCGGATTTTCGTGATAAAGGTTGAAAGACACCGCCAAGAGTTATTTTGCTGCCTTTATCGCATCCGCGAGGTTTAGCGTGCCTTCGTATAAAGCCCTGCCGATTATTACAGCTTCAACCCCCGTTTCGGATAGCTTTTTAATATCGCTTATTGTGCTTACGCCGCCCGAAGCGATAACAGGAATCCGCACCGTTCCTTACCCATACCGCAGCTTTTAAATCTTCAGTTTCCATTTCGGATTTTTATCCGCCTCTGGCCGATGATGGCAGGGTTCGGTTAGCCCCCCTGACTCGTGCCGGGGGGTACGTTACTTTATCTTGGGGGGGGGTAATGTCGTCCCTGTATAGACCGGGACAGGGGAAAATAGGGATAGTCACCTGTTTTTACTTTTTAACTTGCCTCCACAATTTCCAATCACGCCCAACTTCTGGGACCATATTTATCTGTATGCTATTGAATATGTTCGGGTTCTCTACAAGAGATTCCAAGGGGATGTCCACTTCATAATTATAGAACCAGCGTCCCTTGAGCTGGTCTCCAGCGATGTCCCAGTACCCGATGCCACACATAGATGGAATATCGATCCATCGCCACTGAAAAACAATCCGAGAGGTGGTAAGTCGTCCTCTAATCTCTCCAACCCATTCCTCTTCATGATACTGGTACTTGCCAATAATGTCATAAGAATCTTGGGCAAGTCGAACAAAACCATGGTTGCTTTCCCACAAACCCGAGAAGTTTTGTTCTCGTTTTGCCATCATAGGTAATTGTAAGGCCGGCGTCTCGATACACTCTTGGAATTTCTTCCACAGAAAGTCACTCTCTTTTCTGTAGGCGGCCATTTCTTCTATAATCTTGCCGGAAAGTTCCTCGAATTGATGAGCAAGTGTCTTCGCCCCGTGTGGCAACAGCCCTTGAATGGTGATACCTAGAGACTCAAGCACTCCGGAGATGGGGTTCTGGTACGAGTACGACTTCATTCCGTCGCCAACAAATGCGGCGAGTCTCTCCTTGGCCGAGTGTACACTGTCTAAATCCGTGTGATCAATCTTTATTGTATTGACATCTGACACATCAAATGGGATGGATTCACCTTTTTCAATAAGCTGGACAACTGGCTTCCCAATGAAATGTCTCACCGCAAGCTCGTAGTAGACGTTGGGATTAGCACCGGTCAGATCTGCTATCACTAAGTCTGCAGTGATGAGCTCACGCATTACACCCTGGGAAATAAGAAAAGGTTGCGTCATTTGGTCAGCACGGTATGCACTGAACCCAAGTTCCTCACAGACCGGTTTGATGATGTGTCGCAGGATTTTGTCTGAACGACGACGGATATCAGAGTCATCGTCCCCAATGGGTGAGATGACAAAACATCGCTTATTTGGCGGCAATATCTTGCCACTTCGTGTTTTCACGGGTTTTCTCCATTCCTTTCCTGTGTGCTAACAATGCTTATACAGTCTATTCAAAGACTTCCGCCGGACGGCAATGTTGACAGGCAAAGGTGTGATTCTCCGCATCTTCCGGCCTTAACTTTTTACTGAATTAACTATAAACCCTTACGAACCACGCGTCAATCCCAATTCCCCCGATCCGTCAAAGCAAAACTTATGGCCATATTTTCCCTTGCAATCAGCGCAGTCCTCGGTTAAAAGATTAGAAGAACAAATCGACCAGATGCTTTACAATCTTTACAGCCTGATCCTCGAAGCATAGTTTACCTCGCCGTCCTTTTGGCGTAGCGCAGACCTCGGCGTAGTGAAACGAAGACGGGCCCACAATCTCAAAATGACCTTGTCATCCTGAGCGAAGTCGATGTTAATTTAGGCAACTTTTAAACTTTTCTGTCGTCTGTCATCCGCCAAACTCTGTATGTAAAAAATCTACCCGCGAAGCGGCTCCACAATTTTGCATTTTGCACTTTGATTTTTAATTTTTCACACTTTTTTACCAATTTATACCATTTTTAAGCAGCTTTTTTGCTACCCCAAATTTCCCAAATTACCTATTTTAACTAAAGTTTTTTCTTAACGCCTACCGATAGCTATACTACCTATTTTAACATTTTGCCTCGGTAGACACACAAGTTTGAGAAAATAGGCAACATATAACGATTGTAAAGCTATTTTGGAGACCTATATTATGGCAACAGAAGCTGTTCTTGAGCGTTATTTAGACACTTTACTTCAGGGCGACCGCAAGGCCTGCCGGGGCGTTATAGAGGAGTCCCTCCAGACCGGCACCCCAGCCAATTCCGTTTATTCCGATATTATCTGGCCTATTATGGTTGAAATCGAGCATTTAGTCCGTGCCGACAAGATTACGACCACTCAGGAGCATTTGGCCACTCGGATTAACCGCACAATCGTTGACCAGCTTCAGAACAAGCTGCCGCGTAAACCCCGTAAAGGCAAGAGGATAGTGATTTCCTGCGCCCAGGCTGAGCTGCAGGAACTCGGTGCTCAAATAATGGCGGACTTGTTCGAAAGCGATGGCTGGGAGGTCAAATTCCTCGGCGGCGGCCTGACTAGCGACGATATCCTTGCATTCATACACGAAAGTGCTCCCGATATTCTCCTAATCTACGGCAGCGAACCAAAGCAGGCGCCTGATATCCGGCAACTCATTGACACAATTAGAGATATAAACGCCTGGCCCGATATGCGGATTATGGTATCAGGTGGGCTGTTTAACCGTGCAGAGGGGCTCTGGCAGGAAATTGGCGCCGATTTATTCGCCGCCACGGCACTCGAAGCCATCCAGGTAGCTTCACAAGACACACCAATCGAGCCGGAGGCAGGAACAGCAGGCCGGCGTAGAAAAAGAGGACTGCCGGCGGTTAAAAAAATACAAGTTCAAGTCCTGAAGTAAGTTAGTATCTAACCGCCGTAAATTTAGTGTTTGGTACCCAATCGCCATATTCACAAAGTTTGGGCAGCGTGAGATTCAATTTCCAATTGACGATTGGGGGTTAGGGATTTAGTATTTACAAGTGTCTATGTTTAACGAATGGCACATAGTTCCGCTGGAATAGGGGCTTTTTGGAGAAAAAATTATGATTGGGGCACTTGGGGCCAAGGCGATAGAAGATTTAAGTGATTTGGGGCGGTTCGGCAGGTTTGTCTGGCGTGCGATATTGGCATCCGGCTCGAGCATAGCCAGAACATCGACGTATCCCCTGATATGGACACAGATGAATATAATCGGCGTTCGCAGTGTGCCGGTTGTGATGATAACGGGAGCGTTCGTGGGGATGATATTGGCGGTGATGGCATACGACCAGCTTGCCGGTATGGGGCTGGAAGAACACTTGGGAGTTTTAATTAACGTTTCAGTTGTTAAAGAGTTAGGCCCGGTTCTTACGGCGGTGATGCTGGCAGGGCGGGTCGGCGGAGCTTTGACGGCAGAGCTTGGGACGATGAATGTTACCGAGCAGATAGATGCGGTCAGGAGTATGGGGACCGACCCGGTAAGATACCTGGCTGTTCCGCGGCTTCTGGCGTGCCTGTTTCTTACGCCGGTGCTGATTATCTATGCGGATTTGCTCGGAGTATTGGGTGGATATTTTATCGGGGTCATTCAGTTCGGAATTAACAGCCGGGCGTATTGGAGCTTCAGCGCATACGGGGTAGAGCTGTGGGACGTGGTTGTCGGGGTTGTAAAGGGATTTTTCTTCGGAGCGGCAATCGCGGTAATCAGCTGTTATAAGGGCTTTACGTGCAAAGAAGGTGCGCATGGAGTAGGTCAGGCGTGCACGGATGCGTTTGTGGCCAGCTTTATCTCTATACTCGCGCTGGATTTTGCGCTGGCAGTGATTTTCAAGGCGATTTACAATACGTTCTGGCCTTTGAAAAGTCTGGTTGGGTAGAAAGTAAAGAAGCAAAAATGGAAGTGAAAAAAGACGAGCAGAATAATCGGACAGCAGAGGGGAACGGTAACGGTATAATCGTTATTAAGAACCTTACCAAGCAGTTCGGTAATAATATTGTTCTGGATAATATAACACTATCCATAGAGAAGGGCAAAACGACGGTGGTAATCGGGCCGAGCGGATGCGGCAAGACTGTTTTGATAAAGAATTTCATAGTGCTGCTTAGGCCGAGCTCCGGAGAGGTTTATTTTAAGGACAAGCGAATAGATAATCTGCCTGACAGGGAATTAAACGAGGTACGCACCCATTACGGTTTTCTTTTTCAGGGAGGGGCACTGTTTGACAGTCTCAGCGTAGCCGAGAATATAATGTTCCCGATATGGCAGCATCATGACCATGCGAAAATTGACTGGAAGCAGGCCGAGGACGTCGTCAAGACCAAACTGGCAATGGTAGGTCTAGATGGATTTCAGCAATTTTATCCTGCGAACCTTTCCGGCGGTCAGAAAAAAAGAGTGGCGTTGGCAAGGGCCATCGCGCTGAATCCGGAAGTGATTTTGTACGATGAGCCAACGACGGGACTGGATCCTATTCGAGCAGATGTAATCAACGAGCTTATTTTGAAGCTTCAAAGAGAACTCGGCGAGACGGCGGTAGTTGTTACCCACGATATGACAAGTGCGTATAAGGTAGCGGACCGCATCATTATGCTGCATAACGGCAAGATAATTGCCGACGGCGATGCCGACCATATTCATAATCATCCCCATCCTGCAGTTCAGCAGTTTATCAGCGGCCAGGTCGGTCAAGACGACCTTGCGGTTCTGCGTGCAAGCGGCATTATATCGAAGGCCCAATTCCTGCCTCGGGATTTTGAGGAAGACAAGAGCGATGCACGAGAGAATTGAGGACGCGGTCGGAGATTTGGCCAAGATTGTGCGAGGAGATGTTTTTACTGACATACTGCACAGGGCTGCATACGCCAGCGACGCCAGCATTTATCAGATAATTCCCGGATGTGTTGTTGCGCCCCGCGACGCTGCAGACGTTGCGGCTGTTGTGAAATATGCCTGCGCCCACGGTATAGCGATAGCAGCTCGCGGCGCCGGCAGCGGGTTGGCGGGCGAATCGTTGTGCAGCGGCATAGTCTTCGATATGAGACGGTATATGAACAAGATTATCGATGTGGAAGACGGCGGCGCGGCGGTGATTTGTGAGCCGGGGGTGGTGCTTGACGATTTGAATAATTACCTGTCGGGTTACGGCAGAAAAATCGGGCCAGACCCGTCGAGCGGCAACCGCGCAACGGTGGGCGGGAGTGTGGCGAATAACGCCACAGGCGCTCATTCGCTCGAATACGGTTATATCGGCGACTACGTGGAAAGCGTTGAAGCGGTGCTGGCGGACGGCAGCGTGGTTGAGTTCAAAAATGATTTTGACCCGGAGGAAGCAGTGGACGAGAAACTTGCTTCGATTGCAAAAGGATGCGCAGCGGTCCTTTCGGGCAAGGAGGCAGTCATAGCAAATGCGTTGCCGGTGACAAAGCGGAATCGCAGCGGGTATTCGATAGCGGGAATTTATCACGATGGGAAGATAGATTTGGCGCGCCTGCTGGCAGGGTCGGAGGGGACATTGGGCATTTTTACGAAAGTTAAGCTCAGAACGGTTGCGGTGCCTAAGGCGAAAGGGCTGCTGCAGCTTGAGTTCGATTCATTAATAAAGATGGCACAAGCGGTGCCGATTATTGTGGATAGCGGGGCGTCGGCGTGCGAACTGATGGACAGGGCTTTGATAGATATGGCGGTTGAGGCACTGCCGGAGCATCGGAATGTTTTGCCTACCGGCGGAGTTGTTGTTATTTTGGTTGAGCATACTGGCGAAACGGCGGAGCAAGTGAGAGAAAAAATAGAAAATACCGATTCTAAAATCGGGGTGCTGGCGAGTGGACGAAGAATTGTTTTTGAGCCGAGACAGCAGAAGCAGTTGTGGAAATCCCGCAAGGATTCGGCGGCGCTTCTTGAGAGACGAAAGGGGAGAAAGCGTCCGGTTCCATTTATTGAGGATGTTTCGGTAGAGAACAGGCGGCTGGCGGAATATATTTCTGGTTTGGAGAAAATCGGAAAGCGGTATGACGTTGCGATGTCTTTTTATGGCCATGCCGGTGATGGAGAACTGCATGTGCGGCCATATCTGGATTTGGGCGACCCGGCTGATGTAGAGAAGATGCGGTCGATTGCGAATGATGTTTTCTCTCTTGCGTGGTCGCTGGGCGGGACAATCAGCGGTGAGCACGCAGTCGGGCTGGTCAGGGCAGCTTTTTTACGGCGGCAATACGGCGATGAATTTTATGAGCTGCTGCGGGCGATTAAGAATGTGTTCGACCCGAGCGGGGTGATGAATCCTGGTAAAATCATCAGCGATGACGCTGATGTTATGGTCAGGAATTTGCGGGCCGGGCATAAATTGGAGCCGGGGAGACTTAAAACGGATTTGCATTTCGGAAGCGATGAATTTCGCGCCGAAATTGAGCAGTGCAGCGGGTGTGGGGTTTGTTTGAGCAGGGAATCCGATTTGCGGATGTGCCCGGTATTTCGTGCGATGGGGGAGGAACTGGGCAGCTCACGGGCAAAAGCGAATGTGCTTCGCTTGTGGATTACGGGGGAGTTAGAGGAAAAAGATTTCGAGTCGGCGGAGTTCAGGAAATTTCTGGATTTGTGCGTGAACTGCAAGGCGTGCTCGGTGGAATGTCCGGCCGGGGTTGACATTTCCAAGCTGATGACGGCGGCGAGGACGGAGTATGTGAGGCGGCGGGGGCTGAGGCGTGCGGAGATTTCGCTGAGCCATAACCGGTATCTGAGTATGCTAGGCAGTATTTTTTCGCCGATTTCGAATTTTGTTACGCGGCTGTCGATTTTCAAATGGTTTTTAGAGCAATTTTCGGGGTTAGACCGGCGAAGAAGTATGCCGTCTTTCGGCAGCGGGTCGTTCGTAAGGGCGGGAAGGAAATACTTGAGAGCCTGTGCACCAATTGAAAAGCCGGTCGATAAGGTTGCGTATTTTGTTGATACGTACGCAAATTATAACGACCACGAGTTGGGGTTTGCGGTGCTCGAAGTTCTGCGGCACAATGGTATTGATGTGATTTTGCCGAAGCAAAGGCCTGTGCCGCTGCCGGCGATTGTGTATGGAAATGTAAAAAGGGCACGCAAGGATTTGGAGTATAATGTCAAACATTTGGCCAAGGCGGTTCGAGACGGGTACAAGATTGTCTGTTCTGAGCCGAGCGCGGCATTGTGTTTGAAACAGGAGTTGAAGCATTTTGTTGCGGGGGAGGATGCGAAACTTGTTTGCGAGAATACGTATGAGCTAATGATATATCTTTCGGATTTGTCCAGGCAGAATAAATTGAAGCCTGTTAAGAATCGCATATCTCGCAGTTTCGTTTATCATCAGCCTTGTCATTTATATGCTCTTGGCGAAGGCAGGGCGGGGGTCGAGCTTTTGAAGAAAGTTTGTTACGCGAATATAACCGAACTTGATTCCGGCTGCTGCGGGATAGCGGGGACGTTCGGGTTTAGCAAGAAAAATTACGAGCTTTCCTCGCAGATAAGTGCAAGATTAAAGGATGCGATGGAAAAATCGCCTGTTAAAGAAGTTTTGACGGAATGTGCCGCGTGCAAGATGCAGATAGAGCATATAAGCGGTGCGGCGGTTGTGCATCCAATAAAGATATTGGCGGAAGCATATAGAAGTATGTAAGGACCTTGCTGGTTTACGGGATATAATCCCGGAGTTTGCGGTGGTAAAGGGTTTCGGTGTTTTTCATCAGCTCAAGTCCTTTTATCCAGCCTAATGTTATCAGAGCCATACTAATCAGCACGACACTAAGCGCGAGGGCGATATCGAAGGTAATTTTTTTTGAATACATAACGAGCGCTACAAAAGCGAAAGGGATTAGGAATACAGAAAGCCTTGTAAGAATCATAACTGTTAGAAAAGCAAGAACTCCCAAAAAGACAAGCTCCGGAGAATTCCCAATATATGGCTTAACGGCTGCATAGATATCCAGATTATTTCTAAAAAACGTCGGGATGCCTTTCCAGAGCAGCAGCAAGCCTGTGACCATCGCACAAGGTCCGAGAGTCGTGCAGACCATAATGAAAGATGACATCCATTCGCGATGGATTTTATCATCCGGAGAGGCTTTTTCATTAATCATAATATTTGCCCGCCTTAACCTTTTAGTTACCTCCCAGCGGCGATTTCGGCCTTTTGGTATGTCGGGGAAAACATCTTCCCATTTTTCACCTATAAGACATCTATATAACCATCTTAATGGGAAGCGAGGCCGAAAATAATCTGCGGTTTTTACAATATGAAGCAAAGAGAAGATTTCCTGGAAGCAGTAACCGACGGCATAGGCCAGGCCGAATCCAATAACGTAGAATATGATATTGGCTGATTCCGGGATGATGGTGATATTGATTGCTTTTTTGGAGATATCTATTTTGCCCCAGACATATAAAAAGCTAAGTATGACCGAAAGTCCGCCTACGATATAAGTTATATCCCTGACGACAAAGTTTCTGATAGATTTAACCAGTTTACTCATAAAAAGCCTACTATTTTATCGGCTATATTATGGAGGACATTTAGCGCAAATGGAGCGGAACAGGGTTGTGCTTAAGTAGCGGTCACCGCGGTCGGGCAGGATAACGACGATTGTGCCGGATTTCATCTTCTCGGCTATTTTCAATGCGCCGGCGACGGCTGCGCCGCTGGACATTCCAACGAAGATTCCTTCGCAGGCAGCCAGTGTCCGGGTGGTTTCGAAGGCCTGGCCATCGTCAATGGTGAGTTTTTCGTCGAGCATCTTGGGGTCATAAATCGGAGGGACAATGGATTCAGTCATATTTTTGAGGCCCTGGATTGTGTGGCCTGTGGGCGGTTCGATTCCGACGATTTTGACGTCCGGTTTTTTCTCTTTGAAGAACATACTTGCACCCATCAGGGTCCCGGTCGTACCCATACCGGCGACAAAGACGTCGATTTCGCCGTTGGTTTGGGAGAGGATTTCGGGGCCTGTCGTTTCGTAATGGGCGAGGAAATTGCTTTTATTAGCGAACTGGTTGGGCATAAAGTAGTTGTCCAAATCATCGTTGAGAAGCTGATGCGCCTTTCTGATTGCGCCGTCGGTGCCTTCTTTTGCAGGGGTAAGGACGACTTCAGCGTTCATGGCCTGCAGGACAAGCTGTCTTTCGGTACTGACGCATTCGGGCATACAAAGTTTAACGCGGTATCCTTTAGCTGCGCCAATCATAGCAAGGGCGATGCCTGTGTTTCCGGATGTTGGTTCGAGGATGATTTTGCCTTTTGTAAGCTGGCCTGATTCTTCGGCTTTGTTTATCATATAATAAGCGGGGCGGTCTTTGATGGAGCCGCCGGGGTTTGCACCTTCGAGTTTTCCAAGGATTCTGACCTTTGGTTTTTTGCCGTTAAGCTTATTCAACTCTATAAGAGGCGTATTTCCGATGGCGGATAGTATGCTCATAAAACCTTACTCCAGAGTCTGATAGTCAATTGATTTTACCTGGATTATTCTATATGTTAGATTAGAGAAAGTAAAGGTAATTAAGAGCTAAGAGCGTAGGAACGTAAGAGCTTAAGAGTGGAAAGGAAATTAGATGGGAGAGGTCGGATATAAGAAGCTGGTTGTTTGGCAAAAAGCGGACGAATTTGCTTTTCGGGTTTATACAGCAACAAGGGATTTCCCCAAAGATGAAATTTATGGGATTATATCCCAATTGCGGAGAGCGGGATTGTCTGTCCCGACTAATATTGTTGAGGGGTATGGTAGAGGTGGCAGAAAAGAATTAAAGCAATTTTTGAATATAGCTTTAGGTTCTTTGGCGGAAACGAGATATCTATTAGATTTTTCACTAAGGTTAAAGTATTTGAATTCCGTAACATATAAGCAATTACAGGATTTGGCTGAAGAGGTTGGTAAGTTGTTATGGAAGTTTTATAAGGCACAAGAAGAACCAAGAGCTTAAAAGCGAAAGAGCGTAAGGGAAAGATTTAATTGGCTACAGAAAGTTTATGAGAATGAACCAGTATGAAAATGAGGAGAAAAAGGAGTTGAGGGAGATAACGGAATATAACAAAGATAGTCTTCGGTTACTTACAAACCACGAGTGGATGGAGAAGGTTGCAGTAAGGACATTTTTGCGAATATGTGACGTTGAATTTAAAGATGCTGATTTGAAGAAAAGTGATAAGGAACCGCCAGATATAGTCTTTAAAGACGCAAAATTTGAAGTTACAGAGGTTCAAGATGAAGGCAGAAGAAGAGGTGATGAGAGTAAAGAAAATATAACGAAGAGTGAACAAGCGAATCACCTATTAGACTTAGGGGGAAAGTGGGAGAATTCTGCTCCCATGGAATTTTCAGAGTTATTAAAGAAAGTTCAAGAAGGGATGGATATTAAATTTGAAAAGTATAAAAGCCCGGAGACTTGTAAAGAACTTGACCTTTTAGTCTATGTGAATTTGAAAAACCGGCATTTGGCAACTAAAATTAAAATGGATTATTCAAGTGGGATTTTAGCCGAAGTGAGGAAACAGGGGTGGAGATCTGTTTCTTTTCTCACGGGGTTATGTGCAGGGGTGATATTTGCTGACGAGTACGTGCCAGATTTTTTAAAAAAATTGCAGGGAGTTACTAAGATAACCAGCAGCCCAGATATCTATGAAGATAGTTAGCAGATAGTTTCCTAAAGTATATGAATTAACGATTATAAAAGAGTTACGAGAAAACAATGGAGAATCTTAGGCGGGCGGTTTTGTGGGATGCGGCGGAGGGCAAGAAGGTTAGTTGCAAGCTGTGTGCGCATCGGTGCGTGATTGGCGAGGGCAAATTGGGCAGGTGCTGCGTGCGCAAGAATATAGACGGCGTGTTGTATTCGCTGAACTATTACAAAATTTGCTCAGCTAACCCAGACCCGATAGAGAAAAAACCTTTGTATCACTTTCAGCCGGGGTCGAGCAGCTTTTCCATCGCCACGATGGGCTGTAATTTTCGCTGCGAATTTTGTCAGAACTGGCAGATAAGCCAGGCAGTTGTCGAAGATGGTCAAATTGACGGGCAGGCGATAAGCCCGGAGCAGATTGTAACTGCGGCGGTTCGCAGCGGGTGCAAATCAATCGCATATACCTATACCGAGCCGACGATTTTTATGGAGCTGTGCAGCGATTGCGGGCGGCTGGCAAAGAAAAAAGGCCTGGCAAATATTTTTGTCAGCAACGGCTATCAGACCGTCGAGGCGATTGATTTTTCCAAAGACTGGCTTGACGGGATAAACGTCGATTTGAAGGCGTTCAGCGAGGATTATTACAAGAGGTTATGCAAGGCGCATCTGCAGCCGGTGCTCGATACGCTTAAATATATTGCGAAGGAGACGAAAATCTGGCTTGAGATTACGACTTTGTTGATACCGGGCGAGAACGATTCAGATGATGAATTGAAGCAGCTCGCTGAGTTTATCGTTAACGAGGTTGGCGCCGATGTTCCGTGGCATATCAGCCGTTTTTCTCCGCAGTACAAGTATGTTGATTCTGCGCCGACGCCGGTGAAGGCGCTCGAACGTGCGGAGCAGATAGGCAGAGAAGCGGGGCTGCATTATGTATATCTTGGTAATGTGTCTGGCTCGAAATCGGAGAGCACTTTTTGTTATAACTGCGGCAGGGTTCTGATAGAACGCGCCGGCTACCGGATATTAGCCAATCATATAGCGAACAGCTGCTGTCCGGACTGCGGGACAAAGATAGCGGGCTTCGAATTATAATTTACAGCCAATTCACTCCTTCTCTGCCTTTGAACAGCATTTTAAAGACGTCGCGGGTCATAGGGACATTATAGTCATAAGAAGCCAGAATCGCGGAATCCTCAGCATTTACAATTCTTACGGTCAGATAGACCCTGTCGGAGGCTATAGCGTAAGTGCCGACGACCACCGCCTGCGCTCTGTGTTTGGTGACGATATCCGACAGCTCACGGCTGAGCATAAATTCTCCCGAGCCTTCCTTGATAAAAATTGTTGTGCGCATTTTGAGCTCAATGGTGGTGTAGCCAAGCTGTTTGAACCGTGACGAGATTTGCTCGGAAACCATTCTGCCGAAGGTGGAGGACTCGCTCAGATTATCGACGTTGACCAGACTTGCGACCAGAAGAGGGGTATCCTTTGGCATATCTTTGGGCAGTTTTCCGATGAGATATTCCGCTGCTTTATAATTGGCAGAGGTGACGACATCGTCATTGGCGTCAACGAGCCTTATGTTGTTCTGAACGGCGGTCAGGAGTATTTCGTGTTCGGCTTTCTCTCGCTCAGTGAGATTTTTGAGTTGTTCCATTTTGGCCTGATCCCGGGCCTTTCGTAATTCATAGCTGTCGTATTTTGATTCGGAAATGTCGATAGCTGATTTCGGGGTTTTGGCGGTTTCACCACATCCGGAAACTATCAAGCAAAGCAGTGCCAGTAATGCTGATTTCATAATATATTTAGTCATTGGTTAAAATGCCTCCATTGTTTTTTGCTGTATTGTATAGTCGTCGATTTTATCCTGTCAAGCTTTTTCGAAGGACCTGCTGAGGGAACTGAAATTACGTGCAATTTAGACTGTTTTTAACTAAAATAAGCGGCCGATAAGTAATTATGAAGATAATCGCAGATGCCAATATACCGTTTGTAAAGGATTGTTTTTCATCTGTCGGCGAGGTTGAGGTTTTCCCCGGCCGGGAGATAACACGAGATGTTGTCGGCGAAGCAGAGTGTTTGCTGGTCCGCAGCGTGACGAAGGTGGATTCGAATTTGCTGGCAGGCAGCAGGGTCCGTTTCGTTGGGACGGCCACTATCGGCTTTGACCATATAGATATCGGAAATCTATCGCGGAACAATATAGGTTTTGCGTCGGCGCCCGGCTCGAACGCCAATTCGGCGGCTGAGTATGTTATAGCCGGGCTATTTGAAATCGAGCGAAAGTACAAAATAAAACTGGAGGGCAAATCGATAGGTATTATCGGGGTTGGCAACGTCGGCAGCAAGGTCGCCGAGAAGTGCGCTTCGCTTGGTATGAAGATATTGCTGAACGACCCGCCTTTGCAGCGGGCCAGCGGTGATGTGAAATACCGGCCGTTGGAAGAGCTTTACGATTGCGATTTCATAACACTTCATACGCCATTGACTTTCGAAGGGGCTGACAAGACATTTCATCTGGCTGGTGAGAAGTTTTTCAAATCACTAAAAGCCGGCTGTGTTTTCATTAATGCTTCACGGGGCGAAGTTGCCGACGGAAAAGCAATGAAGGCATCGATGCGGTCGGGTGAGCTGGAAACAGTGGTGCTCGATGTCTGGGAGAATGAGCCGAATATAGACACCGAGCTTCTGGAGATGATTGATATCGGGACGCCGCATATAGCTGGCTATTCGCTGGACGGCAAGATTACGGGGATGATTATGATATATAAAGCGGCCTGCGAATATTTCGGATTAAAGGCCGAGCGTGATATTGAGGAATTTTTGCCTGAGCCGGATGTTCCGCAATTAAAGATAAATCCAGGCAGCGGCAGCGATCAGGACGCGATTCGGAAAGCCATCGAGAAGATTTACAAAATCAGCGAAGACGACGGGAAACTGCGCAAGATTTTGAATGTGCAGGCGAAAAGGGGCGAATTTTTCGATAACCTGCGGAAGAGTTACCGGGTGAGGAGGGAATTTCAGAATACAGAAATAATAACCGCAGAGAACACAGAGAATTTAAGAAAAAAATTAGAGGGAATAGGATTTAAAGTAAAAAGTGGCAAATGATGTGAAAATAGTTAATTGGGGGAGATGGCGGCTGGACTTTTCGGAGGGAACTTTGGTAATGGGTGTGCTCAATGTTACGCCGGACTCATTCAGCGACGGAGGGCAATTCTTTGATGCCGACAAGGCGATTGAACAAGGCCTGAAAATGGCTGCCGATGGCGCTGCAATAATAGACGTAGGCGGGGAATCGACCCGGCCTGGTTCGGCGTCGGTGCCGGCTGAAGAGCAGATAAGACGGGTTGTGCCGGTGTTAGAGGCGATTGCGAAGAAAGCTGATGTGCCGATTAGTATCGATACGACAAATTACGAGGTTGCTGAGGCTGCTCTGAAGGCGGGGGCGGCGATGATAAACGATATTACGGCCTTGAGCGACCAGCGGATGGGAGAGTTGGCGGCTGAGCGCGGTGTGCCGGTTGTTTTGATGCATATACAAGGAACGCCGGCGACAATGCAGGTTGAGCCGAAATATAAAAACGTTATTGCAGAAGTTTTGGCCTTTTTACTCGAAAGAGCAAAGCGAGCAGAGAAATTCGGAATACCGAAACAGCTAATCTTTATTGATCCCGGAATCGGGTTCGGCAAGACGGCTGAGCATAATCTTTTGCTGTTGAGACATATTGACAGATTTGTCGACAGCGGCTATCGTGTTTGCCTCGGGACAAGCAGGAAGAGTTTTATCGGCAGAATTACCGGTAAAGAAAAACCAGCGGAGCGGATATTCGGCACTGCGGCGACGGTTGCTTTGTGTGCTGCCGCGGGAGTCTCGATTGTGCGGGTACACGATGTAGCGGAAATGGTTGATGTGGTCAAGATAATTAATGCGGTAAAGTGTATAGAGGTGTGATATGAGTATAAGTAGTCACTTGGGTATTATTTTAGTATTAATTGTGGGGCTGGTAACAATCTTCGGCATTGTCGCAATAGCAGCCGTTGAGACAAGGCGTATGGAAAAGGGGGAGCCGTCTATAATAACAGGGGAGAAGAGCGATAAAGCGGAAGAAGAATCGTAATACAAGAAACGAATCTTAGATAACCTCTAAAGCGATTTTGAGTGCTTCATCTGTGTTCTTGACGAAGGCGAATTTGAGACCTTTTTTTGCTTCTTTTGGGACTTCGGGGAGGTCCTTTTTGTTTCTGGCGGGGAGGATAACAGTTTTAATTCCTGCCTGTTTAGCGGCGAGGATTTTTTCCTTCAGGCCGCCAATGGGCAGGACAAGGCCTCGCAGGGTTATTTCCCCAGTCATTGCGACATCGGGTCGAACGGCTTTTCCCAATAATAGGGAGACCAGCGAAGTGAACATTGCGATGCCTGCGCTTGGGCCGTCTTTTGGGATTGCGCCGGCGGGGACATGGATGTGATAATCTAATTTTTTGAATTTGTCCGGCTCGATATTTAGTTTTTTGGCGTTAGATTTTACGACTGAGAAAGCGGCCTGTGCGCTTTCCTTCATAACGTCGCCGATATGACCTGTAAGCTGCAGTTGGCCTTTGCCCGGCATAGAGGCGGATTCGATAAAAAGCAGCTCACCGCCGACGGGCGTAAACGCAAGTGCGGTGGCGACGCCAGGGATTCCTGTTCGCATGGCCAGTTCGGATTCGAATTGCGGCGGGCCGAGGATTTTTGCGAGGTCTTTTTTATCAATAGAGGCCTTTCTTCTTTTAGCTTTTGCAATTTGAGTAGCGACGGCCCTGCAGACGGCGGCTATATTCCTTTCGAGGTTTCGGACTCCCGCCTCGCGGGTGTAGTCGCGAATTATCGCAAGGGTTGCCTGGTCTTTTATGGTAAGGGAGCTTTTGTTTAAGCCGTGCTCAGTGAGCTGGCGCGGGATGAGATACTTTTTCGCGATATTAAGTTTCTCATTTTCGGTATAGCCGGGCAGTTCGATAACTTCCATTCTGTCTCGCAGCGCCGGCGGGACAGGCTCGGTATAATTTGCTGTGCCGATGAACATAACAGTTGACAAATCAAAGGGCTGGTCGAGGTAATGGTCTGTGAAGCTGAAGTTCTGTTCGGGATCGAGGACTTCGAGCAGCGCGCTCGAAGGGTCGCCTCTGAAATCGGCCCCGATTTTGTCCAGCTCATCGAGCATAAATACTGGGTTTTTACTTTGGCACTTTCTCAGCTCCTGGAGGATTCTTCCCGGCAGGGCGCCGATGTAAGTTCTTCGATGTCCGCGAATGTCAGCCTCATCCCTTATTCCGCCGAGTGATATGCGGATAAATTTTCTTTCCATCGCCCTCGCGATGGATTGCCCGAGAGAAGTTTTGCCGACGCCCGGGGGGCCGACAAAACAAAGTATAGGGCTTTTCCCTGTTGGGTTCAGCTTACGGACGGCGAGAAATTCGAGTATGCGTTTTTTTACTTTTTTCAGGTCGTAGTGGTCAGTGTTGAGTATTCGCTCGGCCTTGTTGATATCCAGCCGGTCTTTTGTTTCGATGGACCAGGGCAGCTCGCAAACCCAGTCCAGATATGTTCGGATAACGCTGTATTCGGGCGAAGCTGGTTGTATTTTACTCAATCTGTCGAGGTCTCGAAGCGCCTCGGCCTCGACCTTTTCGGGCATTTTGGCTTTTTTGATATTTTTGCTGATTTGCCTGAGCTCTTCGGTTTGCAAGTCGCCCTTGCCAAGCTCGGACTGGATGGCTTTTAATTGTTCCTGCAGGAAATATTCGCGCTGACTTTTATCCACCGCTTCTCTTACCCGGCCTTGGATTTTGTGACTGAGCTCGAGGACTTCCAGATTAGCTGCCAGAGCGGCGGATATTTCTTCGAGGCGCTTGGTGGCGTCGAGCTCTTCGAGCAAGTGCTGTTTTTTTGCAGGGTCGAGGTTGAGATTGGCTGCCAGGAAATCGGCCAAGGCGGAGGGATTTTCGATATTTTCCAGCAGCACAGAAGCCTCTTCGGGGATATTCGGGCTTAATGCTATGACGCGATTTGCCGTCTGGCGGACGCTGACGATGAGCGCCTGAAGTTTTTTTGTCGTTTTAGTCTGGACATCGAGCTGCTGCACCACGGCTTTTAGATATGGCTCCGTGGCTATCGGTTTTACGATTTTGAAACGGACTATACCGTGGACTATAATGTTAATCGAGCCCTGCGGTATTTTTATTAGCTTTAGGATGGAGGCGGCGGTCCCCACGGAGTAGATGTCGCTGAACTTCGGTCTGTCAGTTTGAGGGTTGTGCTGCGTGACGAGCCCTATGATGGATTCATTGGGTTTGATGTCGGCAAGCAGGTTTTTGCTTCTCTCCCGTCCAATTGACAACGGCATTACCGTGCCCGGATAGGCGACAGCATTTCGAATCGGCAAAATGCTGATTACCTCCGGCAGTTTGAACTCGTGGTTGTGCTCACGCGATTCTGAGGTTTCGTTGTGCAGATAGCGTTCAAAGCCTGGAGGGTCTTCTACGGCCATTCCGAATGGCCAACTACTGTGGGGAAATAACAGGTTTTCCGGGTTGCCTGGCATTTTATTTATATCGGTTATTTTTGATACAAAGTGTGATAATAAATGGTTAACAGGACGAATGCAAATAATAAAGTTGACGATTTAAAACGAGAAATGCAGATTAAATACTTTCTGGTTTAGGTATGGTTTACTTCTCACTTCAATTCAACTGTTGACCTTCAGAATAGGTATCCTGCGAAGCTTTAATGACAATTGGGCTAATAACGCCGCTCGGCAGCAGCTCATCGAGGTCCGGCGTGATGTTAATGACGCCGATATCGCCCGGCTCGGTTGTCTCCGAACCGCCGTCATCTGCAGTTGCTCCGATGTTGCTGACGTATCCGCTCGAGTAGCTGCTGGTGTCATACATCGAAATGACCGTTCCGTAAATTTCAGCATTGCCTCGAATATCCACAATGCCGCCGACGATTGCGCCGGTAAGAACATTGTTCTCGCCGTTGTTAGGGTTGGTGTTGCCGAGGTTCACGTTAAAGTTCGGCGCAAGAATCGTTGCGGGCACATTGGTGTTGTTCTGGAAGGTTTCTTCGCCGGTGAAATACAGGCAGTTTCTCATCCACCAGTTGGTGCTGTTCGCATAGTCGGGCGTGTTGGTAATGATGGGGCCGTTAAATGTACAGTTCTCAAACCGTACATTATTGTAAGTGCTGCCGGTCGTGCTGCAGTCAAGGTATAGAATGCCTTCGAACGTGCAGTTCTTAAAAAGTGTGCTTTTCAGGACGCCGCTGCTGATTGAGTAAGCAGAAACTTTTTTATTTGAAAATGTCTGATTTTCATATTTATAGCGGGATAGTTTCTGGCTTCCGGAAGAAGACGGCAGACTATAATTGCCTGCTGCATGCGGAAAGTATTCCGTTACAGTGGGAATGCCGGTGATGGAAAGGGCGGTCGTTTGAGCTTGGTACTGGCTGGTGTCATAATCGCTTATTTTCATTCCGGGCATATCGACGGCTTTATCGCCGTAGTTGACATTATAGCCGATGTCGTCGCACTGGCCTTGTATCTGGTCGCCAGGGCTGATTACCCTGTTTCCCTCGCTGTCATATACGGTATTACCGTTGGCGTCCAGTGTCTCAAGGTCGTAAGGCATCTTGATTTTAACACGATTACCCTCTGCGTCGAGAACAGGATTGCCATACTTGTCAAACTTGTCTGCATACAGGTCAGGACCGGGCTGGTTTGTATTTGGATTAATGTTGCTAAGAATGGTATTAATGGTTCCATCGATCGTGGATTCGCTGCTTATATTAAAAGGCGAGATATCCTGGTATTGCCACGAACTGTAAACATTGCCGTGTATGGTCGAGTCGCCGGCGAGCCACATTCGACCTCTGCTGGCAATGGCGTAAGTTAAAACCTCGTTGTCTTTGGTGATTGTCGAATTTATCCTGACCTGTCTGCGTACCTGCCCATCAACTCCTATTCCCTCAATCTGGATGGAATTGGCATCTCGACAAAATCTGACCTGAAAAGAAGCATTTGCCGCTCCGAAATTTATAGCGGGAGTTACAATTTCATTTTCAGTTTGTGCGGCATTGCCAGTTACCCATGGCTGGTTTTGAATCTGAGAGCAAAGTGTAGCCCATACAATATTCGCCTGGTCCTGGGTCACATAGTTTAGGCCGTTGCTCATTGATGGTATACCTGCCAAAGTCAGTGTTGTCTGCTTGATGATATATCTTCCGCATTCCAGGCCGGATTGGGCAGCTGACAGCGCCGTGTTGGCCTTGCGCTGATTACCCGTGATTTGCAAGTTGACGCCGGACAGCGAGGCCATTGAAACAGCCAGGGCACAAAAGACGAGAACAAATATCATAGATATGATAAGGATGCTTCCCCTGTTTTTGGGGTAGATTACTTTATTTACGGGTTTCATTTTCCCCCTCCGGAAAACACCCCATGCCAAATAGGCGATTTAAGTCATTATGTGTCAAATAAAGTATAAGAAGTGTTTAGCATAAAGCCCAAATAGTTGATTGAAGGATGCCGGAGATATACTGTTTTATTTTAATGTCCGATAAAAAGGGGCGTTTCGTAAGCAATTTGCCCTCTTTTGGCTGATGAAGCACATCGATAGGGGTTATTTATTAAAGTGAAACAAAGAAAGTTTTGTCAAACACAAGTCTTACTGGTTGTCTCTTGCACCGGCAAGCCAGCGGATGTCTCCGCCAGCACCTTGTACTGTTTGACAGCTAATTGCAGAAAACACGACGAAAAGCAACAGTATTATTAAGATGGCTTTTTTGACCATTTCCTTTTACTCCACGAAAGTCCTTTTTTATTTCTTATATATTTATCGTCCTAACACCGGCCAAAAAATAAACATATTAATTGGAATTTTTCATATTAACCGCTTTGCCGCATAATCAACGTTCCGAACAGATTACTATTTGATGGCAGAATGATAATTTTGCAGCGATTTTACAGTGCTTGGTTCTGTCTGGTGGGCGGCAATACCCTTTATGGCGGCAGCGGCAGCGGCTGGTGTCGTAATATAAGGAACCTTGTATTTTATAGCTGCCTTTCGGATGTAAGAATCATCGGATATACTTAACTTGCCGGCGGGGGTGTTGATGATTAGCTGAATCTCGGCGTTTTTAATTGCATCTACTATATTAGGTCTTCCCTCATGCATTTTGAGGATAAGTTCAGCTTTGATGCCTTTGTCTGCGAGGAAACGGCCAGTGCCTTCGGTGGCCTTTATTTTGAAGCCGAGTTTGGCAAAAGCCTTTGCTGTTTCGAGTATTGCAGCCTTGTCCGTGTCGACGACCGTTATTAAAACGGTGCCTTCAGAAGGCAGGATTAGGCCGGTGGCCTCCTGTGCTTTGAAGAAAGCCAGTCCGAATGAATTTGCCAGTCCCAATACTTCGCCTGTGGAGCGCATTTCCGGGCCGAGGAGTGGGTCAACGGTGTGGAACATATTAAATGGGAAGACAGCTTCTTTTACGCCGAAGTGCGGAATTTTTCTATGCTTTATGTTGAGGTCAGACAATTTTTTCCCGAGCATAAGCTGCGTGGCGATGCGCGCCATCGAAATGTTGCAGACCTTTGAGACCAGCGGGACAGTTCGCGAGGCGCGAGGGTTAGCTTCAAGGACATAAACGATGTCATTGGCAATGGCATACTGCATATTCATCAAGCCGACGACGTTTAATTTCGTTGCTATGGTTTTGGTGTATTCGCAAATAGTGTCAATGTGCTTTTGAGGAATGCTGACGGGCGGAATTACACAGGCCGAGTCACCGGAATGGATGCCGGCCAGCTCGATGTGCTCCATAACCGCGGGCACAAAAACGTCGGTACCGTCGGAGATAGCATCGGCCTCGGCTTCAATGGCGTTTTCGAGGAATTTGTCAATCAGGATGGGTCTTTCCGGTGTTATTTCGACAGCGGCTGCGACGTACCGCTGCAGCATTTCCTTGTCGTGGACAACCTCCATACCGCGTCCGCCGAGAACATAGGACGGCCGAACCATCAGTGGATAGCCGATCTGTCCGGCGATGGTAAGCGCTTCGTCGAGATTACTTGCCATACCGGATTCGGCCATAGGAATACCAAGTTTATCCATCATCTTGCGGAACCGGTCGCGGTCCTCAGCTAAATCTATGGTATCTGGTGTAGTGCCGATTATTTTTACGCCGGCCTGTTCGAGTTCTCTTGCGATATTAAGCGGTGTCTGACCGCCGAACTGAACAATGGCACCTTCGGGTTTTTCCTTTTCGTAGATACTCAAAACATCTTCAACTGTAAGCGGCTCAAAGTAAAGCTTATCGGAGGTGTCATAATCTGTTGAGACAGTTTCCGGGTTGCAGTTGACCATGATTGTTTCAAAACCTTCGTCTCGCAGAGCAAAAGCGGCGTGGACGCAGCAATAATCGAATTCGATTCCCTGGCCTATACGGTTTGGTCCGCCGCCGAGGACCATTATCTTGCGGTTTTTACTTACGCTGACACTGTCAGGTGCGTTGTAAGTTGAGAAATAATAGGCTGCATTTTCGACGCCGCTGACCGGCACCGGCTCCCAGGCCTCGACGATGCCGAGCTTTGTGCGCTGCTGGCGGATTTTATCTTCTGAAACGCCGAGCAATCTGGCAAGGTATCGGTCGGCAAAACCATCTTTTTTGGCCTGTATCACCAAGTTGTCTGGAAGCTGCTTACCCTTGTATTGGAGAATTTTCTCCTCGAGTTGGACGAGTTCAGCCATTTGTTCGATGAACCATCGTTTGATGTAAGTTTTCTCGCAAAGGGTATCGATATCAGCTCCCTTGCGAAGCGCCTCATACATAATGAACTGCCGTTCGCTTGTAGCCGTGCTCACAAGTTTCATCAGTTCATCGAGAGAGAGTTTATTGAAGTTCTTTGCAAAGCCCAGACCGTATCTGCCGATTTCGAGCGAGCGGATGGCCTTTTGGAATGCTTCCTTATAATTTTTGCCGATACTCATCACCTCGCCGACGGCCTGCATTTGTGTTCCGAGCTTGTCCTCGACGCCTTTGAACTTTTCAAAAGCCCACCGGGCAAATTTAACAACTACATAATCACCGGATGGAGTATATTTTTCGAGCGTTCCGTCTCTCCAATAGGGAATTTCATCCAGAGTCAGTCCGCCGGCGAGCATCGAGGAGACAAGGGCTATCGGAAAGCCCGTGGCTTTTGAGGCAAGCGCCGATGAACGCGAAGTTCTCGGGTTGATTTCGATTACGACTACGCGGTCGCTTTTGGGGTCGTGGGCAAACTGTATGTTTGTGCCGCCGATGACCTCGATTGCGTCAACGATGTCATAGGAGTATTTTTGCAGGCGCTTTTGCAGTTCCGGGTCGATGGTGAGCATTGGCGCGGTGCAGTATGAATCGCCTGTATGTATACCCATAGCGTCGACGTTTTCGATAAAGCAGACGGTTATCTTCTGGCTCTTCGCGTCGCGGACGACTTCCAGCTCTAATTCCTCCCATCCCAAAACGGATTCTTCGACGAGAATTTGCTTAACGAGACTTGCCGCGAGTCCCCGTCCGGCTACAGTTCGCAGCTCCTCCACATTATAGACAAGCCCGCCGCCGGTGCCGCCCATAGTATAAGCGGGGCGAATAACGACGGGATATCCCATTTTGTCGGCGATTTTTTCGGCTTCTTCCACGCTGAAGGCCAGCTCGCTTGTTGGCATATCGATGCCGAGCTTGTTCATTGTTTCTTTGAATGCGCCGCGGTCCTCGCCTCGCTTGATGGCATCGACCTGAACACCGATTACTTTGACGCCGTATTTTTTGAGCACGCCTGCATGAGCAAGTTCGGAAGACAAATTAAGCCCGCTCTGGCCTCCGAGGTTGGGCAGCAGGGCATCGGGGCGTTCGGCTTCGATGATTTTCGTCATAGTCTGGAGATTGAGCGGCTCGATATAGGTTATATCAGCCATACCAGGGTCGGTCATAATGGTAGCGGGGTTGGAATTGGCCAGGACTATCTTGTAGCCCAGCTTGCGAAGTGCCTTGCAGGCTTGTGTGCCGGAATAGTCGAATTCGCAGGCCTGGCCGATGATGATTGGACCGGAGCCTATAATCATAACTTTTTTTATGTCGTTACGCTTCGGCATCTGAAATCCTCCTGTTTTCTCAGCGTTCCATAAAAGCTACAAATTTGTGCATTCCATTAAAATTACAAATTTGTCGCGAGGGATTAAACTATAAAAAAATTGCGATGTCAAATAAGAAAAGTTTATAAAACCGGTAAGGAGGGTTAATTTTTTAAGTAATCCCGGCCTTTACGTGTAAGGAATTTTTAATTATTGTTACTATTACTATTGAAAGCAGGTATTCCGGATGACAGACGATAAATGTGAAACAACATTCAAACAATGGCTTGGTGAGCACCAGGGGCTGATTTTCAAGGTTATCCGGGCCTATGCAGACACGTTGGAAGATCAGGATGACCTGTTTCAAGAGGTTCTTTTACAGTTGTGGTTCTCAATTCCTAATTTTCAGGGGAAGGCAAAAGTGTCGACGTGGATTTACAGGGTTGCGCTGAATACAGCTTTGGTTTGGAACCGCGGTGAAAAGAAGCGTCGAAAACATAGTGTTCCGATGACAGAATTCAGCTCGCAACAGGGCGATAGTCCGGAACAATCGGAAGAAATCATCGGGCGATTATATGGGGCAATCAGGAAACTCTCGAAGGTCGATGCGTCGGTTGTCCTTATGCACCTCGATGGTCTGGCGTATGGTGAAATGGCTGAAATACTCGGCATCTCGGAAAACAATGTCGGCGTAAAATTGAATCGAGCCAAAAAACAACTGGTTCAATTATTGAAAGGGCTTGTAGATGACTTTTAACGAATTACAAAAAACCTGGCAAAAAGAAACAGGCATTTCAAAACTGACTGTCGACTCAGATTTGCTTCTTCGAGAAGTCAAGAGGAATAAAGAGCACTTTGAATCAACCATCTTCTGGCGGGATGTCCGAGAAGTGGGAGTGAGTTTTGCCCTCGCAGTATTTTTCTTGTATCAAGGTATGAAATTGAACCTGTGGTTTTTATATCTTCCTGCATTGGCGTGTATTTTTGTGGGAGTTTTTATGGTAATTGACAGGGTTATTCAAAAGAAAAAAACACCGAAACCCAGTGCTCCTTTGGCGGGCTGTATCAAAATTTCGCTTGCACAGGTTAAGCATCAGATATGGTTGCTGAGGAATGTTCTCTGGTGGTATCTGCTTCCATTAGCGGTTGGAGCAGCCTTGTTTTGGGGGCACGTAGGTTGGCGGGTCCGCAATGACAGCGGGACCGGATTGATATTCATCGGCGGATGCTTTGTCGGACTTATTATTCTTTGCACAGGTGTATATTATTTGAATCAATATGCCGTGCGGAAAGGATTGATGCCCCGAAAGCAGGAGCTTGAGGCGCTGCTGAAAAATCTCAGCAACGATAATAAAGCTACATAGTCGTAGTCATCTCTGCAAAATACGAACTGCGGGCAAATGGCAAGGAGATAACCCATTTAAAGCCGAGGTCAGTTGCTTTTTGTTTCCACCAGTCGAATTTCGCAGGCGGTATGTATTGGACAACTTCGAGCGAATTTTTCGAGGGTTTAAGGTATTGGCCGATTGTGATTCTGTCACAGCCGGCGTCCCGCAAATCTCTTAAGGCTTGCTCTACCTCGGCATCTGTTTCTCCCAAGCCGAGCATAATCGATGATTTTGTTAGGGCGTCTTTATAAGTTTGGCTGGCCGATTTAAGCAGGTCTAAGGAGCGTTGATAATTTCCGCCGAGGCGGGCTTTTCGGTATAAAGAGGGGACGGTTTCGATATTGTGCGCGAAAACAAACGGCAAAGCATCAGCCAGAATTTCGATAGCTTGCCCCTGACAATTTCGAAAGTCAGGCGTTAGTATTTCGAATTTCACGTCTGGGCATCTGTTTCTTATTTGGTTGATGCAATCGCGAAAGTGGCCTGCGCCGCCATCGGGCAGGTCATCGCGATTGACGCTGGTGATTACGAGGTATTTGGCGTTCATTTGCTCTGCCATCTCAGCTATTCTTGCCGGCTCGGTTGGGTCGGGCGGAAGGGGTTTGCCGCAGGTTACCGAGCAGAATTTACAATTCCGCGTGCAGACCTCGCCCAGAATCAGGACTGTTGCTGTGCCCCTTGACCAGCACTGGCCTCGGTTTGGACAGTTGGCATTATGGCATATTGTATTTACCTTGAGAGAGTTTAAGATTGTCTCAGTGGAATTGTATTTATCATCTGCTGGCAGAGGCCTTTTCAGCCATTCCGGCAATCTGCGCCGGCCGAGATGTCTTTTTAGAATTCCAGACAATTGGTTTTTAACTTCATCCATCGGGTGTGTGATTGCGGTTTCGTTCAGTACGGATGTCATTTTGACGTTTTCAAGACCGCAGGGTATGATGTAATCGAAGATGCTCAAATCGTTCCGGATATTTATTGCCATGCCGTGGCTGGTTACAGATTTCGACACGCGCACGCCGACCGAAGCTATTTTTTTGTCGTTTACCCATAAGCCTGGAAAACCTTTTCGCCTTTGGGTTTTGACATTCAGTTGTTCCAGCAGCTCAATGCCGATAGCTTCAAGTTTTCGGATATATTCACTGATGTCTAAGCCAAGCTCTCGCAGATTTAGAATCGGGTAAAAAACCAGCTGTCCCGGATTGTGTGCCGTTGTTCCGCCGCCTCTTCGGACATCGACAACGTCTATATTCTGTTTTTTCAGACTTTCAATGTCTGCGCAAAGCTTGTTGGCGTTTTGCCGGGCGCCGAGAGTAATGACCGGCAGGTGCTCGGTGATTAAAATGGTGTTCGATATTTCGCCATGCTGCCTTTCTTTGTGCAGTTGGTGCTGCTGCAGCAGGACGTCTCGGTAACCAGCAAGACCGCAATCGACAATACGTAAAGATGAGTTTTTAGTTTTTTCAGCTATTGTCAGCACGATGATAATATAGCAGAAAAATAAGGATAGCGGAACTTAACGTTAATTATTTTGCAATAGTGGTTTGAGCGGCGTGGAACATTCTGACGCCGCCGCGGTCGAGCTGGACAATTAAACCTTTTTCGGGATCGACGCCGATGCAGTTGCCGGTAAATTTCCTGCCGTTGTAAATGACTGTTATTCTCTGGTTCAGCAGGGTGTTTAGTTTGCGCCATCGGTCAATTATTTTTTTGCCTGTATCTTCCGCTGCTTCAAGCCAGTGGTCTAACGAGGAAAGTAGTCTCCTTGCCAGCGAGATGCGGTCGCATACCAATCGGCCTTCGATGTCGATGCTTGTCGCGGTTGTTTGCAGCTCGTCGGGGAACAAGTTTTTCTTTTGGTGGCAGTTTATTCCTATGCCTATTATATAAGCGGTGCTGCCGTTGACCTTTTTTGACTCTACCATAATGCCCGCCACTTTTTTACCATTTAAGATTATATCGTTAGGCCATTTGATTTTTGCGTGGCTGTGGGCGATTTTTCCGACGGCCTCGGCGACTGCTACGGGACAGGCCAGCGAGAGCATCTCAGGGTTGCACTTGCAGGAGGTCAGAAGAATCGAACAAAGAATACTGTCGCAGCGCCTGCTGAGCCATTTGGCGCCGGTCCTGCCCCGGCCGGCGGTTTGCTCTTCGGCGAAGATTGCAAGGCCGTCGTTGTCTTTGTTTTTCGCGTATTCGGCGGCGATGTCATTTGTGCTCGATGTGTGATTGTAGACGAGGATTTTTCTGCCGATACGCTTGGTGTTTACCTTTATTTTGTCTGGGTCGAGATGTTCGTGCGCTGGAGACATAGTTCAACTGTCAACCGCAATGTCAACGGCCCTTGCCGAGTGAGTGATTTCACCTACGGCGATTCTGTCGATGCCGCACTGGGCAATAGCGGATACATTGCTCAGCGATATATTACCGGAGGCCTCGAGTAGCGGCCTCCTGCCTTTGCGGCACATTCTGTTTCGCATATCCACGGCGTGTTTTAACTGCCACTGGCCCATATTGTCGAGTAGCACAATGTCTATGCCAGGAATCTTCAGGACGTAGTTCAGCTGGTCGTCAACGTGGTCGACTTCTACGGCGACAAATTTAGCGCCCTTTAATTTTTTTGCGCGTTCGATTATTTTTTTCAGTTTCGGGTAAAAGTTTCTGCCGAGTAGCGACAGATGGTTATCTTTAATCAGCACGGCGTCGTATAATCCGAGGCGGTGATTATGTCCGCCGCCGCAGCGGACGGCGTATTTTTCGATGGTTCGCCAGCCGGGCATTGTCTTTCGGGTGTCGTAGATTTTTGCTTTTGTCCCTTCAACAGCGCGGACAAATTTGCGAGTTGTCGTGGCTATACCGCTGAGCCGCTGCAGAAAATTGAGCATAACCCGCTCGGCGCTTAGCATGGCGCGCACCGGGCCTTTGATTGTGGCGATTTTACATCCGACATAAGCTACCTGGCCATCCTTTACAATGACCTTTAACTTAAGTCTCTTGTCGAAAGCAGCGAGGATTTCCTTGGCGATACCCATTCCGCACACCACTATTTCCTCGCGGGATATGATATTTGTTTTGGCAATAACGTTGTCTTTAAAGAGAAGCTCGCTGGTTATATCGCCGCTGCCGAGGTCTTCTTCGATTGCCATTTTGATTAGCTGGCGTGCTTCTTTGTTGTTCAGTTGTTTCATTTGAATTTTTCCCTTTGCTTTTTCGCGGCTAAAAAGCTTCTTTTCTTTTTCTTCGATTCTATGAGGGCGAATTCCGGCAGTTCTTTCAGTTCCTGCAGCTGGTCTCGCAGAAAAGCCGCCTTTTCGAAATCCAGCTCCTGTGCCGCTTCGAGCATTTCTTTCTCAATCTGGCCGGCCAGTTCTACCTTGTCATATTCACGTTCTTCGAACCGGATCGCCTCGCGGGCGGTCTTTCTTGCCTTTATCTGCTCGGTCAGACTGCTGCGAATCTCCTTTTTTATCGTTTCAGGCGTAATATTATGCTCTTTATTGAATTGTAGTTGAATTTTACGCCGTCTTTCAGTTTCGTCAATAGCTTTTTGCATCGATTTGGTGATGGTATCGGCGTATAAAAAGACGGTGGCGTTGATATTTCGTGCGGTTCTGCCGATTGTTTGTATCAGCGAAATATGACTTCGCAGGAATCCTTCTTTGTCAGCATCGAGAATTGCGACGGCTGATACCTCCGGCAAATCAAGTCCTTCCCGCAGCAGATTGATTCCGACCAGCACGTCAAATTCGCCGTTGCGAAGGTCGCGCAGGATCTCGATTCTTTCGAGCGTGTCGATTTCGCTGTGCAGGTAGCGGCATTTAAAACCTTTCTTCGTAATAAAGCCCGCTAGGTCTTCGGCCATTCTTTTTGTCAGCGTTGTAACGAGTATTCGCTCTTTGGCCTTGACCCGTTTTTCGATTTCACCGAGTAGATGCTGTACCTGATTGCCGGCCGGATGAACGAAAATTTCCGGGTCCACCAGTCCCGTTGGTCTTATGATTTGCTCGATGACCTCGTTGTTGCATTTTTCCAGCTCGAAATCGCCGGGCGTCGCGGAAACGAAAACGACCTTTGCCCATTTCTCCTGAAACTCTTCGAACCGTAAAGGTCTGTTATCCAGAGCGCTTGGCAGTCTGAATCCATGCTCAACTAAGATGTTTTTCCTGCTCCTGTCTCCGGCCCACATCGCTCGTATCTGCGGTATCGTAACGTGCGATTCGTCTATGAATAATAAAAAGTCCTTCGGGAAATAGTCAATCAGTGTATAAGGTTTGGCTCCCGGTGGCAGGCCTGCCAGGTGCCTTGCGTAATTTTCAATGCCGCTGCAGTAACCGACCTCCTGCATCATTTCAATGTCATACATCGTTCGGGCCTTCAGCCGCTGCGCTTCGAGAAGTTTGCCTTCCTGGTTGAATTGCTGAAGCCGTTCTTTCAGCTCGGCCTTTATGCTCTCTATCGCTGACTCGACCCGCTCGGCGGGCATAATGTAATGCTCAGCCGGATAGATAAAGACCTGCTCTTCAACGGCAAGGGTCTCTGCTGACGTGGGATTTATATAGCTGATTTTTTCGACGCGGTCGCCGAAAAATTCGAAGCGGATAGCGAAAGTTTCGTAAGATGGGTACAGCTCGACCACGTCGCCTCGAACGCGGAATTTACCCCTCGCGAAGTCGAAATCGTTTCTGGTGTATTGCAGATCTGCGAATCTGCCGAGAAGGTCGTTTCTGTCGATTCTGTCGCCCGTTCGCACGGCTACTACCGATGCTTTGTAGTCTTCCGGCGAACCCAAACCGAAAATGCAGGAGACGGATGCGACAATAATGCAATCGTTTCTTGTCGACAGGCTTGTAGTCGTTGAAAGCCGCAGACGGTCGAGGTCGGCGTTTTTCGAGGCGTCCTTTTCTATGTAAATATCGCGCTGCGGGATATAGGCCTCCGGCTGATAGTAATCGTAATAGCTGACGAAATATTCGACAGCATTTTCTGGAAACAGCTCCTTGAATTCCTCGTAAAGCTGGGCGGCCAGCGTCTTATTGTGCGATATGACAAGGGCCGGCCTGTCGAGTTGAGCCAGGGTCTGGGCCATTGTGAATGTCTTGCCGCTGCCCGTTACGCCCATAAGCGTCTGGAATTTCTTGCCTGCGCGCAGACCCTCTACAAGCCGCTTTATCGCTTCCGGCTGGTCACCCGCGGGACTGAACGAACTATTTAGTTTGAATATGCCCATTTGATAGTCTCAAAACAACTTATTCTACGCCCGGAAGCTGCAAAACTCAAGGAAAAGGGCGGGGTTGACATAGCTGTTTCAAACTGGGACAATCGCAGCCAAAGATAAAATCAAGGGGTAAAGTGAAATGAAAAATATAATTCTTCTTATGGTTATGGCTTGTCTGCTCTCCGGTTGCGCCGGCAAAGGACAGACACTGATGAATATCAAGACCGAAGCGGACGTCACAGCCAAACAGCCTTTGCCGGTAAAGGTAATGCCTCATGATGAGAAACCGTTGCAGATCCAGATTGTCCCGGATGAGATTATCGTTGGAGCGGTTATTGCCTCTTTGATAGCTGTTGTTGCAACAATTTTCGCTGCAATTGCAGCCTGGCGTGCCGCTGACAGTGCTAAGCGTGCTGCGAAGGAACTCTCGAAAATTTTAAAAACAAACTTGAAGAAATAAGGCGTATTGAAGGTGCGTAAGTATCAAACGGAGAGTTTGTTTGAGACGGATGACGTCCAGCAAAGCAAATGCAGTCATATTATTCGCGTGGCTTTTGAGTCTGCGGCGGATATGGAATTTGACTACCTTGTGCCGGACGAATTCTGGCCGATTGAGCCGGGGCAGCGGGTCGAGGCCCCGTTCGGCAGGGGTAATAAGCTCGAAAAAGGTTTTTGTGTTGAAATAATATCGGGGGAACAAAGCCGCAAAGACACAAAAGGAAAAGGCCGTGAATTTAAATTAAAAAAGGTTTGCGGTGTAATTGATAAAGAGCCGTTGCTGAATGCCGATTTGTTGGAACTGGCTCGGTGGATTGCCGGTTACTATGTCTGTCCTCTGGGGCAGGTCCTTGCTGCAATGGTGCCGGGGGCGGTGAAAAAAGGAGCGGGGGTCAAAACAGAAAGACAAATTTATCTCGCTGGCGTTGCTGAAGGGACAATCGAAAAATTAAGGGGCAAAAAGCAGAAACAAATCATCGAATACCTGCAGCGGAAAAAAGCCTTTAATTCTGACTCGGCGGCGGACCTGCAAAGTTTATTGGCAGAGCTTGACTGCACAAGTGAACCCTTAAAGAGCTTAGCTGAAAAACAGCTCATCAAAATAGTTCGCAGGACGGTATTAAAATCGCTGCCGGCTATTCCCGCGGGGATGGTGATAAAAACCGACCGCGTTGTATTGAATCAGGAGCAGCAAAAGGCATTAGCTCATTTTAAGGCCAAAATAGATTCGGGCGAGTTCGGCGTCACGCTTTTATACGGCGTCACCGACAGCGGCAAGACCGAGCTTTATATAAGGTCAATTGAGGCGGTTTTGCAAAAGGGCATGGGCGCTATCGTCCTGCTGCCGGAAATCGCCCTTACCGCCCAAACCGTTCAGCGGTTCAGCTCAAGGTTTAAAAAAATAGCTGTGATGCATTCTGGCCTGACTTCCGCCCAGCGCAACGCCCAGTGGCATAAAATAAGAGATGGCGAAGCAGATGTTGTTATCGGCGCCCGCTCGGCGGTTTTTGCGCCGCTGCCGAAGCTCGGCCTTGTCGTTGTTGACGAAGAGCATGAGCCGAGCTTCAAGCAGGATACTGCCCCCCGTTATAATGGACGGGACGTGGCGATAAAATGGGCGCAGCTGTCAAACGCACATTGTATTTTAGGCAGCGCAACACCCTCGCTGGAGACGCTTTATAACAGCCAAAATAAAAAGTATTTTAGTATGATGCGTTTGCCCAAAAGGGTGATGGACCTGTCCTTTCCCGAGATGAGACTCATTGATTTGCGGAACGAATTTCACACAAAGGAAGGCATAAATCTGATTTCCGAGCCGCTTGCCGAACATCTGGAAAAAGTGCTGGCTAAAGGCGAGCAGGCAATTTTGCTTTTGAACAGACGCGGTTACAGTAATTTTGTTTTCTGCCCGTCGTGCAAATATACGCTGCACTGCCGGAATTGCGATGTAACTTTGACGTTTCACAAATCGCCGCCTCGCGATGGCAGCCGGATGCGGACGGTTACAGGCAAACATATAGATTACGGTTTCGCGGTATGTCACTATTGCGGGGCGCAGACCCTCGTGCCGCAGAAATGTCCTTTGTGTGGTGCCGGCTTTGCGATGTTCGGGTTTGGCTCGCAAAGGCTCGAAGGTGAGCTGGCTAAAAAGTTCTCGCAGGCCCGTATAGCGCGTGTTGACAGCGATTCTATGGCCGGGCGCGACTATTACCACGTCCTTAGGGATTTCAGCGATGGCAAAATAGATATATTGGCCGGAACACAAATGCTGGCCAAGGGTCTGCATTTTCCGAACGTAACACTGGTCGGCATTATCAGCGCCGATACCTGCCTTTATCTGCCGGATTTCAGGGCGAACGAGCGGACGTTCCAGTTGATTTCTCACGTGGCCGGCCGCGCGGGACGCTCTGTGAAAAAAGGAGTGGTATTTGTTCAAACATTCCTGCCGGACCAGCCGGCCATACAATTTGCGCTCAAAAATGATTTCGACGGGTTTGTTAAAGAGGAGTTAAAGCACCGCAGGGCCTGCAATTTGCCCCCGTTTTGGCGGTTGGCCGGTGTGATTATGCGGGACAGGAATTTCGATAGACTCGAAGCCGCTTCTGTTGTGATACGCAGGAAGGTCGATGATATTGTAAAACGAGACGACCTGAAGGTGACTGTCAGGGGGCCGATGCCGGCGGTGATAAATCGGATACAGCAGTTCCACAGGATGCAGATAATTATCCAGTCGGCCAAAGCTGAAACTATACAGCGATTATTTACAACGCTCCGGGCCGACCTGTGGCGGCTTCGTCCCGCAGTCAAGGTCGCCATAGATATAGACCCTGTCAACTTATTGTAGCTTGCAATTCCGGCATTTATGTGCTATATTTCCCATTTCTATGTCTTTCGGGGCGTAGCTCAGCTTGGATAGAGCGCTTGGTTCGGGACCAAGAGGCCGGTGGTTCAAATCCACTCGCCCCGATTTTTTACTAATGAGGGTTTGTGATGCCGATTTTTGAATATAAATGCGATAAATGTGGCAAGATAACCGAGTTGCTTGAAACAAGCGGCAGCCGCGGCGTTAGGAGCTGTGCTCATTGCGGCAGCAGCAAACTGACAAAACAGATTTCGGTATTTTCGGCGCAGGTCAAGGCGGGGCAATCAAAAAAATGCTTCGGCTGCAGCGATAACACCTGTCCTCATTCGAACGGGTAAATACTCGTAAATATGAAACGGTAAAATAGGAAGCAATGGACGAGAAAAAAAACGGTTATAACTTCAACGAGATAGAAAAGAAGTGGCAGCGGTTCTGGGAAGAGAACAAGACATTTAAGGCCAGGGACTGCGACAATTCCAGGTGCAAGTATTACGTTCTCGATATGTTTCCCTACCCCAGCGCTGCCGGCCTGCACGTCGGCCATCCGGAAGGTTATACGGCCAGCGACATTGTTTCCCGCTATAAGCGGATGAAAGGTTTCAACGTCCTGCATCCTATGGGCTGGGATGCGTTCGGTCTGCCCGCAGAACAGTATGCTGTTGCAACTGGAACGCATCCTGCTCAGACCACTCAAAAGAATATTGATGGTATGCGCCGGCAAATCGAATCACTGGGCTTTAGCTATGACTGGGACAGGGAGGTTAATACTACCGACCCGAATTATTACAAGTGGACGCAGTGGATATTTCTGAAATTCTACAACAGTTACTTTGATGAAGATGAGCAAAAGGCCAAGCCTATCGAAGAACTGCCGATACAAAAAGATTTGAGCGAGGAAGGAAAACGGATTTTCATAGATGGTCACCGTCTGGCTTATGAAGATTTCGCCCCGGTCAATTGGTGTCCTGAGTTGGGCACTGTTCTTGCGAACGAGGAAGTTGTCGGTGGTGTAAGCGAACGTGGCGGCCATCCTGTTATAAGAAGACCAATGCGGCAGTGGATGCTGAGGATAACGAAGTACTGTGAGCGTCTTCTTAAGGGGCTTGACGAGGTTGACTGGCCGCATTCGATCAAGAAGCTTCAGCAGGACTGGATCGGCAAGAGCATCGGCGCAGAGGTTGATTTTAAAGTTGACGGATACGATATTAAACCTATCCGTGTTTTTACAACTCGCCCGGATACCTTATTCGGGGCGACGTATATGGTACTGGCGCCAGAGCATGAACATGTCGATATGATAACGACTGATAAATATATAAATGCGGTAGAAGACTACAAATTCAAGGCTCTTAACAAAAGCGATTTGGACAGGACAGATTTAGCTAAAGAAAAAACCGGCGTATTTACCGGTGCTTACGCAATCAATCCAGTAAACAACGAAAAAATCCCAATCTGGATAAGCGACTATGTTTTAATCAGCTACGGCACGGGCGCAATAATGTCGGTGCCGGCCCACGATGAAAGGGATTTCGAATTCGCCAAAAAATTCGATTTGCAGATTATTCCGGTTGTCGAACCGGATGACCGTGAGCAGGCCGAGTTGGTTAAGAAAGGCCAATTTTGTTTCATCGGCGACGGCAAAGCAATAAACTCCGGCCGGTTTAGCGGCCTGACAACAGCCCAGTTCAAAGAGCAAATTACAAATTGGCTCGCAGAAAAAGGCCTCGGCGGAAAAGCGGTTAACTATAAACTGCGCGACTGGCTTTTCAGCAGGCAGCGCTATTGGGGTGAGCCTTTTCCGATATTGCATGCTGAGGATGGCAGAAGAATTGCTCTGACTAAAGAAGATCTTCCTCTAAGATTGCCGGAGGTGGATGATTATAAGCCGAGCGGGGATGGTGAGCCGCCTTTGGCAAAAACGACTGACTGGGTCAATGTGACACTGGCCGATGGAGTAAAGGCCAAACGCGAAACCAATACAATGCCTCAATGGGCGGGAAGCTGCTGGTATTATCTGCGTTACCTTGACCCGGAGAATCCCCGCCAGGGCTGGGACCCGGAGAAGGAAAAATACTGGATGCCTGTCGATTTGTATATTGGAGGTGCGGAACACGCGGTGCTGCACCTTTTGTATTCGCGGTTCTGGCACAAGCTGCTTTTCGACTTAGGTTTCGTCAGCACCAAAGAGCCGTTCAAAAAGCTCGTCAATCAGGGAATGATTTTGGGCGAGGACGGCCAGAAGATGAGCAAATCTCGCGGCAACGTGATTAATCCAGATAAAGTCGTCGCCGATTATGGCGCCGATTCGATGCGGCTGTACGAAATGTTTATGGGGCCGCTGGAATCAATGAAACCTTGGAGTATGCAGGGCGTTGAAGGTGTGTTCAGGTTTCTTAAGAGAACCTGGTCGATGATAGTTGATGAAGATATCGGCGAGCTTGTCGAGAATATTAAAGATGCCGATGCTGATGAGACAACCCTTAGATTGCTGCACCAGACTATAAAGAAGGTTGGAGATGATATTGAAACATTCGGTTTCAATACCGCGATCAGTCAGATGATGATTTTTGTAAATCACCTCAGCAAGCAGGAAATCAGACCAAAATCCGTTGTTGAGAAATTCCTTCTGGTTCTTGCGCCGTTCGCTCCTCATATTGCTGAAGAGCTTTGGGAAAGATTAGGCCATACCAATACCCTTGCTTACGAACCTTGGCCTGAATATGACGTACGGATTATCAAAGAAAAGGAAATTGAGCTGGTTATTCAGGTCAACGGTAAAATAAAGGATAGAATTGTTGTTTCCGCCGATGCCGACGAAGAGCAGATAAAACAAAAGGCACTGGCCGGCGAAAAGGTTAAAAAAGCTTTGGACGGAAAAGAGCCAAAAAAAATTATCGTCATCAAGTCCAGGTTGGTGAATATTGTTATTTGACATAATTATTTAGAAAGGGAAAGGTATTATTATGTGTCGCGGTTTTAATTTCAGAACTGTTTTCAATGGGTTTATTGTTTCCTGTGTGATTTTAGCTGTTTTTACGTCCTGTTTGGCCGCTGCAGGGCCGAATAGCGGCGGGCAAAAATTGGTAGCGGAAATTGTATCTAAAGCTGTGCAGAAACAACGAATTTTGTATAAACTTACCACTATCGATGAATTTAAACAAATTGCCGGAGAACCTCTAAAAGAAACAAAAAGCACTATTGGGGGAATAGAAATTTGTGAGCTCGCATATTCAGATGTTTTTGCCAGGTTTGCAAAAGTTAAAGACAAATCCATCCCGTTTACTATCTTACAGTTGTCCGGCAAAGGAATGAGCTTTGATATTGGTAAAAATCGCCAGGTTACGTTAAGGGACACGGATGACCTTGGTAAGATTGACCCCTTCCTGGGAGTGGCGAATATGTCGCTGACTAAGCTCGACTTGAGAAAACATAAAAAAATTCTCGATGAGATGTCTTTTGATACCTTTACAAAGTGGCCCAAGCCAAACAGGATGCCTAAAGGATTTAAACCGGAACGTTTGCTTGAGGAAGGAAAAAATCCGGGACTAGGTGTGCGGGCTCTGCATAAGCAGGGTATCGATGGCAGAGGTGTTGTTATAGCTATAATTGACCAGCCATTGATGAAGGATCACCGGGAGTATGACGGAAAAATCACAAAATATGAAGGAGTTGTCTTTCAAAGTACAACCTCGGCAATGCACGGTACGCCCATAGTCAGTGCTGCGGTTGGCGAACAGTGCGGTGTTGCGCCGGCAGCCAGAGTCTATTATTATTCTGTGCCTCTCATCTCTTTACCGGATAATGGGATTTACTGTGATATTATTGATAAAATTATTGAAGAAAACCAAAACGCAGGCGCTTCAGAAAAAGTTCGGGTGGTAAACATCTCATCAGGGACATTTCGGCAGCAGGTCAACTTTGACAGGTGGAAAGAAACTTTTGCTAAGGCCGCTGCGAATGGTATCCTCGTAGTAACGTGCGACACGGCTCTCTTGAACTACGGGACGCTCGACCATATTACTGACAGGAATGCGGATTCACCATCGGCCTACAAAGCCGGTAAGTCCAGTGGAAAAGATAGTATCTTCCTGGTTCCGGCGGGTAATCGGACAACGGCAAGTCATATGGCTCAGGATGCTTATACCTTTTGGAGACAAGGCGAAAGAAGCTGGGCGGCGCCGTATCTTGCAGGACTTGCTGCCCTCGCTTATCAGGTTGACCCTGAGATTAAGCCCGGCGAAATAGTCAATTTGTGGATTGACACGGCAATAAAAACCAATGCCGGTTACGTTATCAATCCTACAGGCTTTATCGAAGCTGTTCAAAAAACCAAACCAAAGTAATCGATGGAACTTATGCCCGTTGAGATTGAAGCAAAGCTGAAGGTCGATTCGCTGAAGGAAATAGCGGAAAAGCTGGATGCTCTCGGTGCTGAATTTGGACAGGAGCGGCTGCACTTAGACAGCTACTTTGATGATGCGAACACAACTTTCAGGAAAAGTGACCGCTGTCTCCGCCTGCGGCGGCAGTCGGCCGATAATAGCAAAAGATTTTTTTTGACTTATAAAGGCGCGAAAGAAAAGGACCAGTTCAAAAAAAGGCAGGAAGTTGAAGTCGAAGTCGAAGATGGAGATTCTGCCGAGAAGCTGCTTTTGTTGCTTGGATATAATAAAGTGCTTGTGTTCGAGAAGAAACGTCAAATTTGGCGATTTGGCGGGTGCGAAGTTGCTCTGGATGAACTGCCGTTATTGGGCAGTTTCGTTGAAATAGAAGGGCCTGATGAGCAGAAAATCGCCGACGTGCAAAGCAATTTGGGGCTGTCGGATTTGCCGGTCATTTTGGAAAGCTATGCGTCTTTGATGGCCAAAAAGCTTCTGCAGCTTGGCAGAAAAGAAAAAGAGGTATTGTTATAAAAGATTAGAGCGTATGAAACCAGATGATGGTTATATTGCGTATATCTTAAATCCCAAAGCCGGCGCAACCAGCAGCAAACTGGTCGGTCGATGGTTTGAGGAATACCTTGTCAAAAAAGGATACAAGGTCAGGGTTACTTTGACTGCTTCTTTGGCACATGCCTGTGAAGTGGCTACAGATGCGGCTGTGGATTACAATTGTGCGATGGTTGTCGCTGCCGGTGGTGATGGTACAATCAGGGAGGTTGCGCACGGCCTCGAAGGCAGTGACAAACCGCTGCTGATAGTGCCCTGCGGAACCGAAAATTTACTGGCAAATGAGTTGGGTTTCGATGAAAAATTGAAAACAATAATAAAAGCGTTTGAGTGCGGCTTCATTCGGACTTTAGACTTGGGGAATATAAATGGGAAATGTTTTACTTCGATAGCAGGATTCGGTTTTGACGGCCGAGTAGTCAAACGTGTTAGCGAGCAGCGCAGGGGACATATAGATTACTTCGATTATTTCTGGCCGCTCTGGCGAACGTTCTGGGATTATAAATTCGAATCAATGAAAGTGACCGTGGACGGCGAAGAAATTTTTAACGGCCGGGGCCTGGTTTTTGTCGGAAATATTTCGAGATATGCGGTAGGCCTTCAGATATTGCACTATGCCGATTTCAGTGATGGCTTGCTGGATATATGTATTTATAAATGTGCCTCCCGCCTGCATCTGGTCAAGCATTCGATATTTACGGTCCTCAAGCGAGACGTAAATTGCTCTGATGTTATTTATCGTCAGGGCAAAGAGGTTTCCGTAAGTTCGGATAGTGCCGCCATAGATACCGAAATTGATGGTGACCCCGGCCCCGCTTTACCTGTGCAGATTAAAGTGATACCGCGGGCGGTCAATTGTGTCGTGCCAGAGGGCGCAAAGCCGGCGGGAATAAGAACGAGAATTATCAGGGCATTAGGATGAAATTAAAATATGAATAAAGCAAGTTTCAAAATCGGTAATGTCAATATTGGCGCCGATGCGCCTTTATTTCTAATCGCTGGGCCTTGTGTTATTGAAAGCAGGGACATCTGTCTGGATATCGCGGACAAAATCGTCAAAATCGCCGCAAGCACCGGCGTGGGAATGATTTTCAAGGCGAGCTTCGACAAGGCCAATCGCTCCAGTCTGCATAGTTTCAGAGGCCCGGGTTTGGAAAAGGGACTGGAGATTCTTGCAGCAGTTCGCCGGGAGACTGGTTTGCCTGTTATGACCGATGTGCACGAGCTGGCTCAGGCCCAGGCCGTCGGCAAAGTCGTTGATTGTCTCCAGGTGCCTGCTTTTCTCTGCAGGCAGACCGATTTGCTTTGTGCCTGCGCCAAGACTGGAAAACCTGTGAATATAAAGAAAGGCCAGTTTATCTCGCCCGATGAAATGAAAAATGCCGTCGAGAAGGTTCGCTCCTGCGATAACAAAAAAATTATGCTCACCGAACGCGGAACGTTTTTTGGCTACAATCGGCTCGTCAACGATATGACCGCTATTGTCTCTATGAAAAAGCTTGGCTGTCCCGTTGTCTTCGATGCGACGCACAGCACCCAGCAGCCGGGCGGTCTCGGTAATGCCAGCGCGGGCCGGCCGGAATTCGCCCCAATACTTGCCAGAGCCGCCGTCGCCGCAGGCGCCGATGGGCTTTTCATCGAGGTGCACACCGACCCGGAAAAATCAAAATCCGATGCCGCCAGCATTATGCCCATCGATTGGCTCGAAGATTTATTAAAAGTGTGCAAAAAGATATTCGAGGTCGTCCGGAAGTAGATAAAAGTGGCTGAAGAAAAAAAGTATTTATATGGCCCGGTGCCCTCGCGAAGACTTGGACGTAGCCTCGGCGTTGATATCGTGCCGTTCAAGCTCTGTTCGCTCGATTGCGTTTACTGCCAGCTCGGCAAAACCACCGAAAAGACCCTCCATCGCAGCGATTTTCTTCCTGTCGAAGCGGTTTTGGCCGAGTTGAAAGACAAATTGGCCGCAGGACTGGAAGCCGATTTCATTACCATCGGCGGTTCCGGCGAGCCTACCCTCCACTCCCGCCTCGGCGAGCTTATAGACGGCATAAAGAAAATCACCGCCATCCCCGTAGCCATACTTACCAACGGCACCATGCTCTACAAACCGGATGTCCGCGCCGATTGCGCCAAGGCCGACGTCGTTTTGCCTTCTTTGGATGCCGGCGACGAGCAGACCTACCAGAGGATAAATCGCCCGCACTCCGGCTTAAGTATTGAAAGATTGATTAGTGGTTTGTGCGCATTGAGAGACGAGTTCCAAGGCCAAATATGGCTCGAAGTTTTTCTCATCGAGGGTTTCAATACTGATAACCAGCAGATTGCCAAAATCAAGTCTGCCATAGACCGCATTCATCCCGACAAGGTTCAGCTTAATACCGCCGTTCGCCCCACCACCGAGCCTGGCGTCAAAGCCCTCGACCACAAAACACTCCGCGCCATCGCTCGGCAGCTCGGCCAAAACTGCGAGGTCATAGCCGACTTCTCACCGGCACACGCAGGCGCAAACTTCCAAGCCAAGGCCGAAGACGTATTATCAATGCTGAAACGCAGGCCTTGCTCCCTGAGTGACATATCCTCTGCCCTCGGCATCACCCCAAACGAGGTCTTAAAGTATATCACCCATCTCCAGCAGCAGGGCGCCATCGCTTCCCGACAAAAAAACGGCGTAACCTTCTTTTTCAAAGCAAATTAGTAGATATTCCTAACGCACGGGGGACGAGCCGGTAAAAATCTGGTGAATTTACACCTAATTGCCGGATTCATATTCATTTTAGTAAAGACGGACGTCTTATTGGCCGATAAAAGCGTTGTAACGTTTTCCAAAGCTTCGATTTTATCGAATTTGTCGCGAAAAACTGGATTTTAGCAATAGGTTATCGGCTTTTAGACCGATAAAAAATATAGGCGACTTTGATGACCAAACACAGGAAACAGCAGCTGGTTCTAAACAAAGGCACCGAGAAGTTTATATTCCGTTACGACAGCGGCTCCGAAGACAAACTTCTCGACGCCCTGATTGAGCAGGCCAAGGATAAACGAACGAATTTCGATTGGTTCGATGCCGCGGTGCTCAGTTTCAAGCTCGCGCAATCGCTTATTAACCAGGCCGATAAGCTCATCGGCGATAAGAAACCCATTTTGCAGGAAGACTCGCAGCCGCAATAACCCGGCTGATATAACTAAGATTGAAACCTTTATTACATAAAGATGCTGAATAGGTAGGTGCGATTATGGAAGATAATGTAATTGTTTCGGAGTTTCTAAATTACTTGAAATTCGAAAAGCGGTTTTCCCCGCATACGGCCAAGTGCTACGGCGCGGACCTCGAGCAGTTTAGCGATTTTCTAGCTGGTCGCTCCGGTCACACGGATGAGCACGCCCCGGCCGGTGCCCATCAGGGCGGCGCAGCTACCGCTGTCGCTACGCGGACAAATCTCAAACTGGACCAGCTCCTTCTTGCCGTCGATGTCAATTCCATCAGGGCATATCTGGCCGCCCTCAACGAGAAGCAGTATTCAAAGTCAACCGTCGCTCGCAAGCTTGCCACGCTGCGCAGCTTCTACAAATTCCTCGTTAAAAGAAACCAGCTCTCCACCAATCCTGTTATGGCCGTCCGCACCCCCAAGCAGGACAAGCGCCTGCCCCACTTCCTCGAATACGAAGACATCAAGAGATTAATCGAGACCCCTTCTATGGATAACTGGCTCGGCGCAAGAGATAGGGCCATCATGGAGACCCTTTACAGCACAGGCGTCCGCGTCAGCGAGCTTGTCTCCCTGAATATGGACGACGTCGACTTCCTCGGCGAAGTCATACACATCCGCGGTAAAGGCAAAAAGGAAAGAATCGTCCCAATCGGCACCTCCGCTTTGCAGGTCATTCAGCACTATATGGAATTTCGCAACAAAAGGGCAAGCAGCAACGCCAATTTCGATACGAAGGTTCTGTTCGTTAATAAGCACGGCCGGCGACTAAGCACACGCAGCGTCCGCCGAAAAATGGATAAATACCTCAAAATGGCTGGCCTCGACCCTACTATCAGCCCGCATACCCTCCGGCACAGCTTCGCGACGCACATGTTAAATAACGGCGCCGATTTAAGAAGCGTTCAGGAGCTGCTCGGCCATCAGTCGCTTTCGACCACCCAGATTTACACCCATCTGACAACCAAAAAGCTCAAAGAGACCTACGACAAGGCCCACCCCCGCGACCAGCAGACCACTCCCGAGCAGCCGGTTTCGAAAGACCATATTTCGAGCATAACCGAGCCGAGCAAAATGAATAAGGATAATAACGAACACGAGTGGTAAAACCTCGCCGCGAGAGATAAGAAGAAAAGAACTGCCCCCGAAGTCTGAGACTTCGGGGGTTTTTTATTAACTCATCCCCTCATCCCCCCATTCCCTCATTCCCTCATTCCCTCATTTACTCATACCTCATTCCCTTGCTTTTTCCCCACCGACCCTTTACAACACCCCTATTATGGTAATTACTGCTTACCAGTTACTAATTACCAATAACTAATTACAACCAAAGGTCGTATTCCTATGGCGGAGAAATTCAATGGCTAAAGAACACCCGAAAGATAATGCTCAATGTAAAAGCGATGAGCACACTAAGCATCTGTGTTATTTCGTATCGTATGGCTATCATATAAATGATGAGCAGGACTACAAGGGATTAGTCGACGAGCCCAAATTTAAGTGTTATTTCTGCGGCCGTACCGCTCACTCTGCTGAAAGTCTCTGCAAACCCATGGATTTGTAATTTACCTGTTTAGCCCCTCGAAGCGAAGCGTGCATCGCCAGAACGCTTCGAAGATAACTTCTCCACACAAGCTTAGTTCGAGAGAGTATATCTGTTGCCTTTTCCCATCGTTTTGATATCCCCTTGCCAAGTACTGTTCCCTAAAAATATTTATTTAACAATTCCCCAATTAACTATTTAACTAATCACTAATTAACCAATTAGCCCCAATCTCGAAAACTCCGAGCCAATTGACAAAAGTCTTAATTGTCAATTGCAAGTGCCTCGCCAGCATGCGTTTGGTGACGCATCCTTGGCCGTAGCTTAGTGCGAGAGAGTTAATGTTTTTGGTGTTCAACAACCAACGCTTTTGATGGATTTCTTCCCGCCCGCGGGAACACTCAATCTGAATCTTCTATCTCTTTTAGCATTGTTTCATTTGCCATGACGTGCAAAAGAATTTTGGCTAACCCCTTCATTATGTAGGACGTCATTTTAGTTGGGTCGTAGTATAATTTCTCATCAGTATATTTATCTTCATTGGTTTCCTGGGTTTTTTTTAGCTTCTGTTGCAATTCGTAAAACAACACCAATGATATCAAGTACACCGATATTTTATATGTTCGCTGGACAACCTCAATCCTTTTGCCGCCAAGCTTTTTTGCCCTGACGAACTTGTCGAGTTCTTGCGACTCCATATTGATTGCTACAGCATCAATTAAAGTTCCTTCTTCGCTTGACTCTTGGAGGTGACAAATGTCTAATTCGTTCCATCCATAGTCCGCCCAGCAACCATAATCCTGCTTTTTCTCTCTATAGACATCTATAATTGTTGGTAATGAGTATTCTTTTTTCTTTTCGACGTCTTTTTGAGTTGAGTTACTATGCGGCTTATCAACAACTACTTCGGCAATTAAGTGATGTGGGCCGTCAGGAGAGCTCATTTCAATATCTATAGGCACTCGCGCACCAACAGGTAACGGTTTTTTCGGCTTTACCCTCAACCTAATTGAACCTTCGTTAGGTCCAACAACATTGACATCTATGCTATCTTCATAATTGGGACCAGGACCAGGGTTTGGACCAGGACCAATACCCGAATGAGATCTCAAAATTCTTATTTTTAGTTCTCCCTTATCATGAGGGCGCATTAAATATTCGTTTTCTACGTCAGTTTCGATATTTATCTTGCATTCGCCGTTCTGAGGTAGCATTTTGTATTTGCCCTGTTGCAGATTTGTAAACCTAAAAATTGTGGGATATCTTTTTCCTGCAAATTTTTCCCGTTTGGCCTCAATGTGTTTTTTCACTTTGGTTAATTCGTTGCCGATTATCCCCCCTTTGAAACCCAAAAGTTTTTCTATTTCCTTATCATCTTTCAACAACCTACCGACTATGTTTTTCAAAAAACTTTCGTCCTTAGGATTCTTGAATATCAGTTCTTTTCTCCATTCTTCATCAAGGTCTGTGAGGTATTCATTATCTTTGAGTTCTTTAATAATATTATCAACCAGATTTCTATATTGGGCTATATTTCGCATTTGTGATCGTGAGGACATAAATATATCTTCGTGGAGTTCCCTTGGCATGTCCGAACAATCGATATTTATCAGTATATGTCCTTTTAAATATGCCTTTTTCAATTCCTGACTTATAAAACTGTTATTTATTGAATGTTGCACCTGTCCGTTTACAGAAAAAGTCAATGCCATATCTCGTACAAATTCCCTCGTTGAAACGTCTCGATTAAAAACAAATACTTCCCCTGGATATTTGACTCCATCTGATTCTATATTTATTGGGAATTTGTTTTCAACGTTTTCGCGATCATCAAGAAAACAACGCATTCTGTTGCCATGCATCACTTTTGTAGGAGTTCTTCCTCTCTCGTAACGTCCCTTTTCATATCTCTTTTCAAATAACAAGATAGGGAGAGCAGGTTTATAAAGATATCTGTTAAGTTCTCGCCACAAATCAAGTGTTATATCTGAAGGGCTTGTTAAACCATAATTATAAAGCTTAATATAGGTTCCGTATTCAAACTTTTTCCCAAATAATCCAAGTTCTAGAGGCCTGCTATCAAATTCAAAGATCTTGCCGTTTTCATCGATGCAATATTCATACCAAGAACATTTTACGTGCTCTTCTGATCCTCTGTTACGTCTTACTAAAGTAAAACCATATTTATTATTTTCGTTAATTGGCCAACCTTTTCGTGATATTATAAGTTGATATCTATTGTCTCCGCAAAATGGTAGTGTTGCCGTCCCTCCCATATTATATTTACCCTGAACAAAGAAAACGTCACTCTTATTTTTTTTATTCAGCGAAACAAAAGTATTAGGAAAATCCTGTGGATTCTGCCCTTCACCGGAATCCTCAATTATCATATTGGGCTTATCAAGAGGGCCTTCCGCGATGACCTGAATATTTGATGCTAAATCCCTTCTTTGAGAATCTTTCATATCTAGGTACTTCGCGTCGTTAAGATCAAAATATCTTTCCAATGCTTCATCGATAGATTGGGCGGAAGAAGGTGATTTTGGGTCATCACCTTTCATTATGCATTTTTTAATAAGAAGTGCGTCGATTGAATTTGTAATTTTTTCTATAAGAGAAGGAACCGCTTCAGGATGTTGGCCAGTAATAGTGCCTATATTATTGGCCACATCACCATAGTGCTTCCAACCTTCTTGCCTTGCTAAAGTTGGATGATTTTTTATTATCGCTGAAACCTCCTGTTCGGATTCAGCTAATGCTAATTTCATACAAAGTTCTTTTGGGTTCATTACAGGATTCCTCTCCTTTTCAAAATTCGATTATCTACTCGCCAGCTCAGTCCACATTGTTTTTGCCTTTTCCGCAACATCTGGTGGGATATTGTACCCATCCCGCCCATCTTGGCTGATTAGATTCCATTCCCTAAGAGCTGCCAAAACTACGTAAACTTGGTATGCTGGCATAGAATCTTCCGTTGTCGCGTTTATTTTATTTATTACCGCCTCGGCCATAAAAGGCCCACTTCCTTCCTTTGCCAGTGCAGACATCGTGTTTACTATTGTGTCAACCGCCGCTCTCGGAACTTTGTGTTCGTATTCCTTTTTTTGTTTTCTTGACCATCCTATTCTATATAGTGAACCGTTCCGTATCTCGATTCTTGGCAATCCTTCCGGCTTGTTTCGTCTTGAAACTTTCTTTTGTTTCTTTCTGCTTGCAGACCCTTCTTTTGTTTCTAACGGTTTTGAAGATTTAATTCCATTCCCCGAAATTCGTTCGCACAATTCTTTTATATTTACGGCAACGGTGCGGCCTATATCAACATCACGGTACTCACCAGCACGAGCTGCTTCCGCAATTGCTTCTCTCAAATCTTCCTCTGCTTTTCTCAGTATGTCTAATATCTTCATTTGACTTGCTCCTTAATAATGGCTCTATTATATTTTCTATAATATAATAGAGCAGAATTGCTTTGTCAAGTGTTTTTTTGTTATATTTTACAAAAATTTGAGAAATTTTCCCTTCATGCCCCCTACCCCAAAAAACCTCTGCGTCAAAAAAATCTGTGTAAATCCGTGAAATCTGTGGCTAATTAAAAATCAATCAAATGCGCAGGGGGGTAAAAAATTGCCTACCATTTTCAACCATTTTCCGCACACTTTGTCTCACTTTTGCGCGCGTTTTTACCAATTTTTAGCAATTTCTACCACGTTACACCCACCAAAAACCACCAACTTGCGCGTTTGATGCTACCCCAAATTCCCCATTTTGCTTATTTTACCAGCAACGGCTGGCTAAAACGACCCCATTTTTGACTAAAAACTCGACATTAAAAACTCAAAACTAATGCTTCCCGGAATTGTTATTTTCCCCAATATAGTTCGGCACGAGTTCTTTTATTTTTTTAGTTATGTCGTTGTAACCGCCTGTCTTAGCGATAGTTACAAGCTCATTTATGCCGGCGCGAAGCTTTTCGCGGTCTTTGATGATATTCTTCCAGATAGCGATTTTCGGATGGCTTGTCGGCTGCATATCCTCGCCTACAATCGTAAGCTCCTCGAAAAGCTTTTCCCCCGGCCGGACGCCGGTAAATTTTATTTCTATATCCTCTTCCGGACTAAATCCGCTAAGGGTAATAAGCTCTTTCGCCAAATCGACGATTTTTACGGGTTCGCCCATATCGAGGACGAAGATTTCGCCGCCTTTACCCATTGTAGCGGCCTGTAGGACGAGTTGGCTGGCTTCTGGTATGGTCATAAAGTAGCGTTTCATATCAGGATGCGTAACGGTTACGGGGCCGCCTTCTGCGATTTGTTTTTTGAAGATTGGCACAACCGAGCCTTCGGAGTCGAGGACGTTTCCGAAGCGGACGGTTACGAACTGCGTTTTGCTTGTTTTGGCCAAGTCCTGGACGTACATTTCAGCGATTCGCTTTGATGAGCCCATTATGCTGGTCGGGTTGACGGCCTTGTCGGTGCTAATCATTACGAAATTAGTGCTGCTGTGGCTGTCCGCGGCGTTAGCGACGGTCTGTGTGCCAACGATGTTGTTCTTGATGGCTTCGCCGGGGTTAAGCTCCATCAACGGGACGTGTTTATGGGCCGCGGCGTGAATAACGACTTCGGGTTTATATTTGTCGAAAATCTCGTTGACGCGGATTTTGTCGGTGATGTCGCAGATGATAGCTTTTATCTGGAGGTCTGGGAAACGGAACCGCAGCTCGCGTTCTATGTAGAAGAGGGGGTTTTCGGCCTGCTCGACGAGCAGAAGCAGCTTCGGGCCGAAGTTAGAGACCTGCCTGCACATTTCGGAGCCGATAGAGCCGCCCGCGCCGCTGACGAAAATAACCTTGTTTTTCAGAAAGGTTTCTATGGATTTAAGGTCGAGCTCGACAGCCTCTCTGCCCAGAAGATCGTTTATTTCCACGTCTCTGATTTGTGAGACTTTGAGCTTGCCGGAGACGATGTCGGAGTAAGCCGGCACGGTGTGGAAACGGATTTTAATACCTTCGCACACCTGAACGACTCGTCTTCGCTGACGGTGGGATGCCGAGGGCATAGCGATTGCAATTTCTTCGATGTTATGGTCTTTGCATATCTTAGGCAGCTCTTCCACTGTTCCGAGTACGGGCATGCCGAGGATAAACGTGTCTTGTTTGTGAGGGTCATCATCGATGAAGCCAATTACCTCATATTCGGCGACCTGTTTTTTATGGATGTCGCCTAATAATGTTACGCCGGTGTTTCCTGCGCCGACGATAAGAAGGCGTTTGAGCCGGCCGCTTTCGACGGTGCGAAACTCCTCGTGGTATAGTCTTATCAGCAATCGCAAGCCGGCCAGCAGCAAAAACGTAGTGAACAGGTCGGCCATGAATACACTTTGCCCGACGAAGGTTACGTTCTGCAGTTTTTGACGGATCGGAGTCGGGGCAAAAAGCAATATGGTCCAGAGCGCCACGATTATCAAAGTGCTTACCAGTGAGGCCCGCAGAATCCCAATAAGGTCTGAAATTCCGACGTATCGCCACCAGCCGCGATATTGCTTGAAAAATCCGAATACCATCAACTTGATAATGATAAAGAAAAATAGCAAAGGAGGATACTGGTATATAAGCCATTCGCGTCTTAATTGCATATTGTTTGCCACCAAAAAGGCAAGCATCAAAGAGATGGCGAAGGCAACTATATGAGCGAATATAATCAGGAATTTGCGATAGCGCATAACTGTTGGGAGCATCGATAGTTCTGATGTGTTTTTATTTTTCAGCTCTGAATTTTCGTTCGAGTCAGGCATATTTTACCGGTACCATAGTATTTACATACGACTTTTTGCAACCTTAACTTTAACAAGAACTTAAGCATGTGTCAAGAGATTGTCGCTGTGCAGCTGGATGCATAAGAAACCCTCCACAGGCGGGTAAACATCGTCCAGTCTTTCGTTCCGCTATTGGTCTGAATCTGACGGCTCATGCTGCGTTTTTGACCTGGGCTGCACCTGTGATTTTTCAGGCTCGAATTCGGCAGCGATGGACTCTGTCTTGGCCTCAGCGGCAGAGGTGTAAATGTCCTGCAGGGCGGTATTGTCGACTCTGTTGCGCATAAGTGCGTAGATTATGGTATTGGCGGAAAAATAAAAACTTATTACGAAAGAAACTAATAAGCCGACAACAACCAACAGGGCTAAATAAATCAGAAATATCGCCAGCGATTCCGACCAGTTAGCTGTTACCCAGCCCGGTGCGCCTCGCAAACACATAAAGCTCGGCTCCGGCCAGATTGCGGTAAGTTTGTTGACCCTGTGACTGCTGTTGTCTGCCCAGATGAAAAGCTGCAAAAACCAGCGAGTAACCCAGAGCAGCAAAAAGGTAAGGAACCGAACGAATATGTAACAAACCGCGCCGTAAACAGCGGCTATCGCAGTATAAAAGCCCATCCGCCACGGCTTTGAATATACATAACTGAAAGAACGGCTTATAGCATCAAGGCAGTCCGAGCCGTCATAGACAATAGCAGGGAACATCAGGTTAAATCCGGCAACCGTTCCTATCAGAACAATTGTTATCAACGTTCCTGCAATCAAAGCCGGCAGCATAAAAACGCCTAATATCAACTCGCCGATTCTTGGGATGTTGCCTATCAGTCCTAAAAGAAAAATAAAAAGGCCTATACAAATAATCGTGCCGACCGGTGCCAAAGGTACGGTGAAGAAGCTCATGAATCTTTTTGTGCTGAAGCGCAGCGCCTCGGTTATGCCGGGTTTTTCATTCCCGGCAAATTGCAGAGCTGCGATTCGACATAGACCGCCGCCCCCGAGAGAAATCACAGCAAATGTTATTGCGAGAAATGGGATGCTGTAAAAGTAATGATACCTGATCGCCCACATTAGCGCTTTGAAACCATCTATGATATTTTTCGCCACGCCGGGGAGGTCGAATGCGAATAGCGACTGCAATGCGCCGTGAAATTTTTCAGAGCCGAACCGCCAAAGCGTGGAAAATACGCCGGTGTGCCCGCCGCATATCTTGTAATATTCAATATGTAACTTTACTTTATCCGGGTTGGTTATATAAACTTGCAACTCTGTAATTCCACCTTGTGCTTTTGGTGTGGTGACAACCGTTTTGCTTAAGTCCATGATCCAGCCGCTCAGGCATATAATGACCAGCGCCGCAAAAGCAATTATCAGTTTGCTTGGCTGAATAGCTATACGGAAAGTTTGGAATATTTTTGGAAATAAAAAGTTGTCAAAAAATTTAGGGGCTCCTTTTTCATTGCCCATTTTGTGTCCTTTCGAAAGGATTACTATTGTTCTGTGCACAAGAATTATAAGTTATTATCGGCCGGTTTCAACGGATTTTATGACAATTTGTTTTTGAGTGTCGATGTTTACCGCCTGCCGGCGGAGGTGTCCGTGGGCGTATCGGAGGATTTTGTTACTATTCTGTATTTGTCATCCAGCCAGGCGCCCAAATCTATTAACTTACAGCGCTGTGAGCAGAAAGGAAAGAAGGCTGCCTCTTCGGATTGTTTTTCAAGTGATACTTTGACCGGTTTTTTGCAGGTTGGACATCTGTGTTTCATATTAAGATATCGAAATGGTGTCTGTCATTCCGGTTTTTTCGCATTGCCCTGTTCCATCTTCCTGGCATATTCAACGCAGTATCTCGCCCACGGTTCGGCTTCAAGCCGGGCTTTTTGTATTTGCCTGCCGGTGCCTTCGCAGAGGCCGTAAACACCCAGTTCGATGCGCTGCAGCGCATCGTCGATTTCTGTCAGCAGTTTTCTTTCGCTATCCATTAAGCCCAGGGTGAATTCCTGCTCATAGTTGTCGGAGCCGATATCAGCCATGTGGATTGGCATGCTCGATAAATCTCCGGCCGCATCCCCCCGGGATTTCTTGAGGGTTTCATCTTCCATTTCATTTACGCTTGATAGAATCTCGCTGCGTTTTTCCATCAGCATTTGTTTAAAATGCTCAGTATCAGCGGCGGTCAGAGCATTTTCCTTTGCCTGAGGCGGGCTTATTTTTTCTCTAAATGTCTTTTTATGTTTCTGTGCCACTTGTTTTCATGCCTCAATCTTATCACTGACCTTTTCTTTGCATATTTGCGGAAAACACCATTATAACACATTAAAGTATCTAATATATAATATATAATATATTTACTCAGGAGGGTAACACAGAAAATATATAGTCGGCAAGTAGATTTGGTTCAGTTGCTGCTGCGGGATTTTGAAAATTTGCCTAAAGGGAGGAAAAAGTTTTCCTGCCCGACCTTACCGGCAAATGTCCTGACTCCGAAGACTCTTTCAATTTGCTGCTGGGAAAAAACATCCCTGGTTTTGCCGATAAGGTAGCTGCTGTCTGCTCCGAGAAGCAGAGCTTCGTCCGCATACTGGATTGTGAGGTTGATATCGTGTGTTACTGCCACGATTGTTTTGCCGTATTCCTGCTGCATTTTTTTGAGCAAATCGTATATGCCGACCTGATGTTTCATATCGAGAAAGCTTGTCGGCTCGTCCAGGAGCAGTATCGGCGTCTGCTGCGCCAGCGCCCGAGCGATGAAAACCCGCTGCCGTTCGCCGCCGCTGAGGTGATTAAGCGTTCGGTCAGCAAACCGTGCGGTGTCGGTCATCTCGAGCGCGTCGGTTACCGCCTGCCGGTCAGCTTTACTCTCGAAGGCAAACGTGCCTAAATACGGCGTTCTGGCCATCGACACAACCTGCAGCGCCGAAAATTCAAAGACGGGGACAAACTCCTGGCGGACAACCGCGATTTTTTTTGCTAAATGCCGGATTGAATATGATTGCAGCGTGGAATCGTCGATTTTTATTGTCCCGGCCGTCGGTTTGAGCAACCCTGAAAGCAGATTAAGCAGCGTTGTTTTGCCCGCGCCGTTCGGACCTGCTATCGAGAGAAAGCTGCCCTGGGCAAGTCGGAAGCTGATATTTTTTAATATCTCAGCCTGCACCTTATAAGTGAAACAGAGATTTTCAACTTCGATACTCATCTTTGATACCCTACTTTTTTACTGTATCGCGCCAATAGCAGCAGGAATACGGGGCCTCCGATTACGGCAGTTATGACGCCTACGGGAAACTGGGCCGGTGCGATTATCACGCGGGCAATCGTGTCACAGATGACTACAAAGGCCGCGCCGACAAATGCGCTTGCGGGCAACAGCTGGCGATGGTCAGGCCCCAAAACCAGGCGCACGGAGTGCGGAACAATCAGGCCGACAAAACCAACAAGGCCGCTTAACCCGACGGCAACAGCAGTGATAAATGAAGCCATCGCGAAGGCGGCGAAAGTGACCGCGCGTGGATTTACACCGAGCGATTGTGCCTCCTGCGTGCCGAACGTCAGGACGTTCAGCTTCTGGCAAATCGTGAATAATCCGAAGATACCGGCCACGATAAAAATTGCGCTGGCCAGCAAAGTCGGGAAATCCTTTTCGCCGATATTGCCCATAAGCCAGAAAATGATAGTGCGAAGCTGATAGCTGTCAATCAGCGAGGTCAGAAGCATTATCACCGCCGAGAAGAAAGCGTTTACGACTACGCCTGCCAGAAGCAGGCTGGTTATGCCCGAACCGCCCGCTAAATGCCCTATGAGCCAAACCAGCCAGCAGGTGGCCAGCGCAAACAAAAACGCAAAGACAGAGATAGAAGCGCCTGCCCCGAAAGCCCCCAATTTTAAACCTGCGGTTATACTTGCACCTGTCAGGACGGCGGTTATTACGCCAAGCGCGGCGCCGCTCGATATGCCGAGGATATACGGCTCAGCAAGCGGGTTTCGCAAAATCGCCTGAAGCACGACGCCGCTTGCCGCCAGGGCCGCCCCAACAAGCGCAGCGAGAATTATTCGCGGGATTCGAACCCTGACGTAAATATCATAATCGGTGTTCGCCCCCGGCGCGCTGCCCGGACCATTGAGAACGGAACCGAGAGAGATTTTCTGCGTTCCGATAAGCGAGCAGACAAACGCGACTATTACCAGCAAAGCCATACACAGGATTAGCCGGATTATCAAACGTGTTGGCGTAAGAGGCTGCGTCATTGGTTTCCTTTTTGTCTCAGGCATTGTGCTACGGTCTGCACACCATCCCCGACGCGGGGGCCCAGACGGAGCACCGTATCGGGGTTGATAACGTAAATTCTTTTATTCTTTACCGCGGGCAGATTGGCAAACCTGTTCCAGGATTTCTCCGCTGATTTCTGCTGTTTTGCCAAATCCTCTGTCCCCATCGCCGATTGAATTATCACTTCCGCGTTACAGCCGATGAGTTCCTCTGTTGATATCGAAGGATACTGGTCGCCGGTCGGCGCTATGGTGTTTCGGCCTCCTGCCAGCTCGATTATTTCGTTTACGAAGGTGTTCACGCCCGCTACCCGCACCGGCTCGGTCTGTATAACCCATAAAACCTTAACCTTTTGGAGCGAAGAGGATTCTTCCCGGATTTGGTCGAGCTGTTTCTTTAGACTATCGGCAAGCTGCTCGGCCTTTTCAGGACAGCCGGCGTCCTGACCAATCGAGCGAATCGCGGAGAAAAGCTCGTCGATTGATTCTATCCGTAATGCGAGAACGTTTAATCCTACCCTTTTGAGGGCCTGGGCGGCTTCATTTTGCTGAAGGAATGTCTCGCAGATAACCAAATCTGGTTTGGCGGCGATAATTACCTCGATGTTCGGCTGCCAGAATGTCCCCACCTTTGGTTTTGAATTTGCCTCCGCCGGCCAGTCACTGTCGCTTGAAACGCCGACTACCCTGTCGCCCAGGCCAAGCGAGAAAACAATTTCCGTCAGATTTGGTGAAAGCGACACAATTCTTTGGATGCTCGGCGATCGATGCTCGTTGCCGGATACTTGTTCGAGTACCAAGAATTGAGTATTGAGCATCAAAAACACAAAGGATACAGCTAAGATTGCCAGTCGTTTTTTCATATCAGGTTCGCTTGAATTGTTTTTCCAGTTCTGCCAGGGTAAATTTTATAATTGTCGGTCTGCCGTGGGGACAGCGGCTTAGTCTTTCGGTTTTTTCTTTATCCGCAAGCAGCTGTTCCATTTCGCTGCCAGTCAGTTTCGTGCCGGCCTTGACAGCCGCCTTGCACGCAACCATATTCAAAATCTCATCGAGTAATTTTTCCGCATCAAGGCCCACGCCTTTATCGGAGAGTAAATCGATTAAATCCTGAACAAAATCGAGAGGCGATGCTTTTGCCAGCAGGGTGGGAAATGCCTGTATAGCGAAGGTTCTGGGGCCGAACGGTGCAATCTCAATACCCAGCTTTTCGAGCAGTTCTGCATTGGCGTCAAGAGCGTCGGCCTGCGCATCGGTCAGCTGGAAACTTTCGGGTATCAGCAGTTTCTGTGATTCGAGGCTGCTTTTTTGTATTCGCCCGCACAAATCCTCATATATTATACGTTCGTGAAGCGCGTGCTGGTCAACGATGATAAATCCGTCATCGGCTTCTGCAACAATATAGCTGTCATGTATTTGTAAAAGTCCTTTTTGACTTTCAGTTATTTGCCTGGCAGGAGGATGGAGCGGTTCGAAGCGGTTTTTTGCCGGCAGGTCAAATTGCTGCTGCGTCTGGACAGCCCTGTGCTTTTTGAAAAATTCTGCCATTGCGTCAGCGATTTCCCGACTCCGGTAGCCTGATGGCGAAGGTCCTTCTCTTCGCGGGCTTTCTACGGACGGCAGTTTCGCCTGTGTTTGGAGATTTGTTCCTAAAAGTTTTTCCCGCAAAGCACCGAGGACCTGCGAATGAATCAAATTGGCATTATAAAAACGCACCTCAATCTTCGTAGGATGGACGTTGACATCGTAATTTTCGCAGGGCATCCGGATAAACAAAAAGACCACGGGAAATCTATCCTGCTCAATGCAGCCGCGATACGCCTCCTTGATTGCGTGCGAGATAAATTTGTCACGGATAAATCGGCCGTTCAGAAATACGTATTGGAATTTATTGTTCGTTCTTGAAATGCCGGGCTTACCCAGCAAAGCGGAAATGTGCAGGTCTTTTTCGCTGCTTTCGGCTTCAATTAAATTTTCACCAAATTCGGAAGAAAGCAGCTCGGCTATGCGCTGGCGAAGGTCTTGTTTGCCTGACAGCCGATAAAGCTCTTTGCCGTTGTGATTCAGAACCATATCAAGATTGCCGTTTGCCAATGCGATGCGCGTGAAATACTCAGTGATGTGTCCCATCTCTGTGTTGGCGGTTTTGAGAAATTTACGTCTGGCCGGCAGTTTGTAGAACAGATCCCTGACCTGGATTGTTGTGCCGTAATCCGCGTTGGCCGGGCTGATGCTGCCTTTATTTCCGCAGTCGATTTCAATGCAATTTCCAGAAGCGGAACCTTTTGTTCTGCTTATAGCTCTGACTTGTGCTACCGAGGCAATGCTTGCCAGGGCTTCACCTCTGAAGCCGAGCGTCGATATGCTCTGCAGGTCTTTACTGGTTTTGATTTTGCTTGTGGTATGCGATTCAAAAGCCGTTGCCAGGTCTTTGGCATCCATTCCGCAGCCGTTGTCGGTGACAGATATGAGTTTTCTGCCTCCATCTTCGATGGAGACAGTTATTTTTGTTGCGCCGGCATCGATGCTGTTTTCCATCAGTTCCTTGACCACGCTGGCAGGGCGTTCAATCACCTCGCCGGCCGCAATCATATTAATCATATTCTGGTCAAGAACGACGATTTGGGCCATTGTTTCTGATGCTCCTCCGAAGAGCAGCCGAGTATCGAGCGCGGGGTTTTGATGTTCCCTGTTCGATACTTATTATTCTATCAGGCTTTTGCCGGTCATTTCTTCGGGTATAGGTAATTCCATCATTTTCAGCAGTGTCGGCCCGACGTCGGCCAACCTGCCGTCTTGGCGTAATTTTCTCCCCTTATAGCGTTCATCGAACACAATCAGCGGCACGTTGCCGGTGGTGTGGCTGGTGAAAGGCTGATTAGTGTCAAAATCCCACATTTTTTCAAAGTTGCCGTGGTCGGCGGTAATTATTGCTGCGCCGCCCATACTCTTGACTTTGTCCAATATTTTGCCGACGCATTGGTCCACTGCCTCAGCAGCTTTGACTGCTGCTTCCAACACGCCGGTATGGCCGACCATATCCGGATTGGCAAAATTTATCACCATTACATCGTATTTATTCGAATCCAGTCTGTTTAGTATAACATCGGCGACCTCGAAAGCCGACATCTCAGGCTTCAGGTCATAAGTTCGCACACGCGGTGAAGGCACGATTTGCCTGTCTTCACCCTTAAAAGGATTTTTGGCGTAGTCGTTGAAGAAGAAGGTAACGTGGGCGTATTTTTCTGTTTCGGCACAGCGAAACTGCTTCAGACCCAGAGAACTCCAGTATGCCCCCAGGATATTTTTCATTTTCGGCGGTTTCGGAAATGCCACTGGTGCGGGTATTGTCGCATCGTATTCAGTCATACATACGAAATATATATTGGGTTTAGTGGTTCTCGGAAACTCTTTGAAGTTCGGCTCAACAAACGCCCGTGTAATTTCACGAGGTCTGTCACCGCGGAAATTGAAAAATATTACGCCGTCACCATCCTTGACAGTTGCTATCGGCTCATTGTCTTCGTTCACGATACAGGTCGGCTCAATAAATTCATCTGTTACTTTCTTTTCGTAGCTTTTGGCCACGGCTTCTGCTGCGCTGGTGGCTTTAAGGCCTTTGCCTATCCTCATACAATCGTATGCCTTTTGCACCCGCTCCCATCTGCTGTCGCGGTCCATCGCATAGAACCTTCCCATAACGGTCGCAATTTTGCCTGTGCCTATTTTCTGGGCTTGTTGTTCAATCTCAGCTATATAACCTGCGCCGCTGTCCGGCGGTGAATCCCGCCCATCGGTAAATGCGTGGATAAAGACATCTTTTATGTCATTTCTTTTTGCCAGTTCGAGCAGGCCGTATAGGTGGTCCAACAGCGAGTGCACGCCAATGTTACTGCAAAGTCCCATAACGTGCATCTTGCCGTTATTATCTTTTATAAACTTGATTAAATTCTGAAATTCTTGATTTTCAAAGAAGGACCCGTCGCGAATGGTTCTGCTTATTCTTACTGATTCCTGCGGGACTATTCTTCCTGCTCCGAGATTTTGATGCCCTACCTCGCTATTGCCCATAGTTCCGTCCGGCAGGCCTACGTCTTCACCGCTGGTATGAACGATGCAATTGGGGTATTCGGCCATCAGCATATCGTCAACGGGGGTATTAGCGCACTTAATAGCGTTATAAGCGTCTTCGGCGCTGTTTGGGTTATAGCCCCAGCCGTCGCGGATAATCAGCATGAATGGTTTGTTTTTCAAAACTGCTTTTGCCATAAGTAGCAACCTTTCAAAGTAATACGCCGGGGGCCTATAAGACAGCAAAAACGAAGTATTGCCTCATCTATATCTTTAGGGGCTAACCGGTTTTGCATCCTGCGATTTGTCGCAAAATAGGGTCCCGTTTGGATTAAGCGGATATGATATACCGCTGCGTTAAATATGTCAAACATTTAGCAAAAAACGCTCAAAGGGTGGCTGTTTTGTGACGATAAAAGCCTCTGGCAGCGGCAATTATTGTGTGTAATTAGGCCGTCAGTTTAGAACTATTTGTAGATGTTTTGGGATAACCACGGCAGTGTTATCCAGTGTCGGAAAGGAATAAACATCTATGTCTAATAATATGGATGTCCGCTTTATGATCAAGTCTTGTTTAGCGACTATGAGAATTCTCTGTGTATGTATAGTGGGTCTGTTGGCTTTTGGCGGTTGTGGGGGGCAGGAGCAGCGGTCGGTTGATTTATATGTCGATGCCGTAATGCTCAAAGAGCTTAACGAGAATGAAAAGGCTGTTGAAAAGCTCAACTCGGCGGTAGAACTAAACAAGAAATTTTCGCTGGCTTATTCCATGCTCGGCGATATTTACCAGGAGACGGAAGATTATGAAAGAAGCATTGCCTCTTACGAAAAAGCGATAGAGTTGAATCCCTGGTCATTCAAGGACTATTTCAATCTTGGGCAGGTTTACCAGACGATGGGAAAATCTTACCAGGCCGTTAGTGCATACTCTAAAGCTTGTGAGATTAAACCTGACCATCTGGAGGCGCATGTCAATGCCGCCAAATCTTACTATGAAATCAGAGACTACGACAATGCTTTGACTTACGGCCAGCGCGCCGAAAAAATTGACCCTAATGTAGTCGAAATTCAAAAGATGCTCAGCGGTATTTACGAATCGCAGGTAGATTATGAACGGGCCATTGCTTGCTATAAACGCATTCTGCAAATAGAGGGTGGCAACCCCGAGATTATGACTTCGTTGGCGGTCGCGTACCTGAAAACCAGGCGCATCGACATTGGGAAAGATTTGTTAACATCGGTGATACAAATCCAGCCTGATAACACCACCGCCTATAAATATCTTGGATTTTGTTACCTGGACCTTAAAGATGCGGACAAATCGATAGAAAGCTACAGCAAAGCGATTGAGATGAACGATAAGGATTGGGAGTCGTATCGGGGACTCGGAGTTGCTTACATGTTAAAAGGGAAAAATACAGATGGAACTGTAGATAATATACTGAAGACAAAAGCCATCCAGCAGTGGCGATTGTCTTTGGAAATTAGGCCCGACCAGCCGAATAGCAAAAAATTGCTTAAATTGATAGATTATTATTCGAAAAAATAAGAAAAGCTGCTTTTCAAAAACACTCGCACGTGTTACAAACTATAGAGTTGTAATCTTTTACTAGTTTCCAGTTATCAGTTTAAGGTAAAGCAGAATTGAAGAGGGAAGAAAATAACACTCCGTTGAGTTCAAATCAGACTTTTTTGAAGCGTCTGCTTTCGGTATTGCCGGACTTGCGGGCACATCTTATTTTCTGGCCTTTAGTGGTCATCGGTATAGCGTTGGATTTGTGGAGTAAGAGTGCCGTATTTGACTGGCTGGTGGGGGAGCATAACGGCAGCTTTTCGATTATAGACGGTTTCCTGCGATTGGTAATGGCAGTCAATGACGGCGCAGCTTTTGGGCTATTCGCCGGGCATATTGGCTGGCTCACAGTAGTTTCGTGCGTTGCGCTGGTAGCGATTTTTGCGGTTTTCCTCTTCGGCGGGGCCAGGCAGAGATTGGTTAACGTTGCTCTCGGACTCTTTGCCGCCGGTGTTTGCGGCAATCTTTATGACAGAATATTTAATGATGGCCTCGTGCGTGACTTTATCGATGTTTATTACCGTCAGCATCATTGGCCGGCGTTCAACATCGCAGACAGCATGCTTTGCATCGCTGTTGGATTGGGGATTATTTCCTGCTTTCAGACTCCCAAACACTCTTCATAGCATCTCGTCAATGATTAAAAAACATACGACTGTAAAGGTTGACGCTGAGAGGCACATAGCAGTATGGCAATAATAGGAATGCAGGATGTGAGCGTTGGTTTTGGCGGCCGGCCATTGCTTGAACATATAAATTTGCAGATACAGGCAGGCGAACGGATTTGTCTGCTCGGCCGCAATGGCGTGGGAAAAACGACGCTGATGAAGCTCATTACGGGCGAAGTTTTGCCCGAAAAAGGCGATGTTTCGCGTGTGCCGCAGCTTACGGTGACGTGCTTGACACAGGATGTGCCGGATAATCTGAATGGGACGGTGTTTGAGTTTGTTTCCGAGGGGCTGGGGGAATGCGGAAAGCTGCTGGCGCAGTATCATTTTGTCAGCCATCAGCTCGCCCTTGACCACGATAACAAATCGCTGCTGACTAAGCTTGATAAACTGCAGCACTCGCTCGATACAGAAAACGGCTGGCAGATGGACCGGTATGTCGAGAATATTATTGAACACATGGAACTGGATGCCGAGACGCAAGCGGCGAGCCTTTCGGCTGGGATGAAACGGCGGGTATTGCTGGCACAGGCGCTCGTTCGCAATCCCGATGTGCTGCTGCTCGATGAGCCGACTAACCATATCGATATCGAAGCGGTGACGTGGATTGAGGATTTTCTGGCCGGTTATAAAGGGACGCTGATTTTTGTCAGCCATGACCGGGTATTCGTCAGGAAGCTCGCGAAGCGCATCATCGAGCTTGATAGGGGCCGGGCAGTAAGTTATTTTTGCGATTATGAAACATTCCTCGTTCGCAGGGATAACGCCAATGAAGCACAGGCGGCCGAGGATGCGCTGTTCGATAAAAAGCTGGCGCAGGAAGAGGTGTGGATTCGCAAGGGGATAAAAGCACGTCGGACGCGCAGCAAGAGTCGTGTGCGGGCGCTCAAGAAGATGCGTAATGAGCGGAGCTTGCGCAGAAAGAAAATCGGGAATGCCCGGATGCAGCTGCAGGATGTCCAGCAATCCGGCAGGCTGGTTATCGAGGCAAAGGACATTTCATTTGCATATCTGGCCGAAAAGCCGATTATTTCGAAGTTTTCCGCGACTATCATGCGCGGCGACAAGATCGGCGTCGTCGGGCCTAACAGCTCGGGAAAAACGACGCTGCTGCGGGTGCTGCTTAAGGAACTTTCGGTGCAGCAGGGCACAGTACGCCATGGCACGAACCTGGAAATCGCGTATTTCGACCAGCTGCACGCGCAGCTTGAGTATGAAAAATCCGTGTATGAAAATATCGCCGATGGCAATGAAAGAGTGGTGGTTAACGGAAGACCCCGGCACGTCATCGGCTATCTTCAGGACTTTTTGTTTACGCCTGACCAGTCGCGAAGCCCGTTGTCGAATCTTTCCGGCGGAGAGCGGAATAGGCTGTTGCTGGCGAAACTTTTTACCAGGCCTGCGAATGTGCTCGTGCTGGATGAGCCGACAAACGACCTTGATATCGAAACGCTGGATTTGCTCGAAGAACTTTTGCTCGAATATCCAGGCACGGTCCTGATGGTAAGTCACGACCGCCAATTTCTAAATAACGTAGTCACCAGTATCATGGCGATGGAAGGTAATGGCGTTATAAACGAATACGTGGGTGGCTACGATGACTGGCTGCGGCAGAAAAAGGCACTGCCCAAACCGGAGCCGCAACAGTCACCGGCGAAAGGGGTAAAAGCAGTGCCGCCAAAAGAGCAGGTGCGAAAATTGACCTTCAAGGAAAAGAAGGAACTCAAAGGGTTGCCCGCTCTTATCGAAAAATTGGAAAGCGAGCAGCGGCAGTTGTACGAGGTGATGGCTGATCCGGCATTTTATAAAAAGGGTTCAGAAGTTGTCGCAGCTAGTACCAGGGCTGGGGAATTGAAGAAGCAGCTCGATGAAGTTTACGCCAGGTGGCAGGAGCTGGAGGCTCTGCAATAGGCAGGAATAATTTTTTATCATTACGCTTTTGTGCGTTTGAAGAACTGCTACTGGGAAGTTTTTTCGAAGACTTGCTCGGCAACGTAAATAGGGGCGTTCGAAGCGATACCCAGCGCAATCGCGTCGGAAGGGCGGGAGTCAATTTGGATAGTTTTGCCGTTTGAGTTCAGGTGTATGTTCGCGTAGAAAGTGTGATTGCGCAGGTCGGTTATAACTACCTTTTCTAATTTGACGCCGAGATTTTCTAATATATTCTCTAATAAATCGTGCGTCATTGGTCGCGGCGGCCTGATGTCTTTCAGCCGGCGGTCGATTGCAAAAATCTCGACTATGCCTATGACGATGGGGAAGGCGCGCTCGCCGTGCCGTTCTTTTAAAACGATTACCTGCTGGTCGGATGTTTCATTAATGATTATTCGCGATAATTCGACTTCAACGTCCATTTTCGGCGGTGCCTTATTTAAGTAACTGTAAATTATAGTTCTGAAAGATGTTTTTCAAGCAGTTTCAGTTGTTCCGATAGTTCAGTCAGCTTATCTCTGGTCGCAGCCACGACTTGCGGCTTGGCCTTGGCAACAAAGTTTTCGTTGTTTAATTTGGCTTCTGTGGCTCTTTTGGCCTTTTCTATTTCATCCTTTTGCTTTTCTAACCGCTGGCGTTCAGCTTCGGGGTCAATAACATCAAGTACATATATCTGCATGTCATCATGTATTACGGCTGCTGCATTCTTTGGCTTCTTAATGTCATCTCCCACCCTAAATTCACCGAGGCGCTCAAGTTGGCAGACCAAATTGCTATGTTTTTTGTAGAGATTAATTATGGGTTCGGTATCTTTTGCTGTTATGTTCACCGACACATTTAGTTTGCGAGAAGGAGCAATGTTGTATTCATTTCTAATATAGCGGATATCGCGAACTACACTCTGGATAAGGGTAATATCTGCCCCAACATTATAATCACTGCTTTGGGTAAAATTCAATTCCTTTGGCCATTGGGCGATTGTTAACGCAGTAGAACCATTAGTCTCGATTAGACCTTTGAGTTTTCTCACCGGGGTAATTTCGTTGAGCTTCTGGAATATCCCTTCGGTGATAAACGGCACAAACGGATGCAGCAGCCGTAAAGTCTGGTCCAGCACAAACGCTAAGACGTTTTGAACGACTGGCTTTTTCTGTTCATCCTCCATTCTTGGCTTTACCCATTCCAGATACCAGTCACAGAATTCGTTCCAGAAGAATCTCGAAATAAGATGCAGAGGCTCATGGAACTGGTAATCATTTAGTTGTTGTGTTGCTTCCACAATTGTGTAAGACAATCGCTTTAAGATCCATCTATCGGTTATGTCCAACTTCTTAGCGTCGAATTTGTTTGGCTCTAGACCATCCAGATTCATCATCGCAAAGCGCGAGGCGTTCCAGAGTTTATTGCAGAAATTCCGGCCGATGTCGAATTTCGGCGATGTATTTTCCGTCCGCCCATCCGGCAGTTTCATTTTCTCCACCGGCATCCTGACGTCCTGCGTCTGTGTTGTCATACTGACCAGCGTGAACCGCATCGCATCGGCCCCGTGGCTGTTAATGGCCACAAGCGGGTCAATCCCGTTGCCGAGACTCTTGGACATCTTGCGTCCTTCGCCGTCCTGTATCATCGCGTGAATGAAAACGTCCTTAAACGGAATATCGCCGGCGCAATACTGTCCCATCATTACCATACGCGATACCCAGAGCGTGATAATTTCACGGGCGGTGCAAAGCACGTCACCCGGATAGAAGGTTTTAAGCTCCGCCGTCTCATCCGGCCAGCCAAGAGTGCTGAACGGCCAAAGGGCAGACGAAAACCACGTGTCAAGAACATCCTCATCTCGATTCCATATTTGTACATGCTTCTCAAACTCATAGCAGGCTTTTTGTAGCTCTGGCACACCTGTAATACCCTCGACCCGTTTTATACGAGGATACGCTTGTCCTGACCGCATTGGGAGTGGACCATCAGGGCGGGAGAAGAGAAACTTGCCGACTTTATTCAATATATCATCTCCATCTGGTGTTTCGATACAAACATAGCCAGTACATAGTTCGTTTTCAGAAACACAGACTGTGAAATCGATATCTTCACGCTTAAAAGTACAAAATAAATCTCTAAGTGCGGACTTGAGTATTGGGGCTGGATCAGAATAGTCAGATGCGCTTAGATTGTCATTTTTGAGTTCCATTTTCCATATTGGTATCCTGTGTCCCCACCAGAGCTGCCTGCTTATGGGCCAGTCACGGAGGTTTTCCAGCCAGCTTTGATATGTATTTGCGTATCGGTCAGGGATGAAACGCAATCGGCCGTCAAGCAATGGCTTTAACGCCAAACCCGCCAATGATTTTACCGGCACATCGGTGTCTTCGATAAGCCCGGAGCCAAATTTTTCTTTCAAATGATCGATAGGTTTTTTAACGGCGATATACCACTGGTCGGACAGATACGGCTCGATAGGCACGTGGCTGCGGTAACTGTGGCCTACCTCGTGACTATAAGGCCTTACTTCTTCGAGCAATCCCTCTTCCCTGAACCATTCGACTATTGCCTCTCTTGCCTCGAAACGGTCCATACCGATAAGATTTTCGACATCCGGATTTTTAATTTGCCCCCAGTCTGTCCAGCCGAATTTGTCGCTGATAGAGCCGTCCGGGGCCATAACATTGATGACTTCGAGTTTTTGTCTTTGGCCTATGTCCCAGTCGTCCGGGTCGTGTGCGGGCGTAACTTTCAAAAATCCGGTGGAAAATCGCGCCTTTTCATCTTCGCTTTCAGCATCCGGCAGAACAACGTGCTCATCCGCTATAATCTGGATAATCCTGCCTGCAATTGGCAGCCGGACTTTTTTACCAACAAGATATTTCGCTCGCGGGTCTGCCGGGTTCATCGCGACAGCCGTATCGCCGAGCATTGTCTCCGGCCGGGTCGTGGCGACAGTGACGTGTTCGACTCGCTTACCTTCAATTTCAACAGGTTCAACAAGCGGATACCGCATATACCAAAAATGTCCGTCTATCGTCTCGTGCTCGACCTCATCATCGGCCAGCACAGTTTGTGTAGCCGGATCCCAGTTGACTAATCGTTTGCCTCGGTAAATTAGTCCGTCTTTGAAAAGTTTGAAAAATGCTGCACGGACGGCTTTTGCGCACACATCGTCCATTGTGAATCGCGTCCGCTGCCAGTCGCACGAGCAGCCCATCGCCTTGAGCTGGCTGATAATCGTGGCTTCGTATTCGTCTTTCCAGGCCTGCACGTGGGCTATGAATTCGTCCCGCTGGAAGTCTGTGCGTTTTTTACCCTGTTCAGCGAGCAGTCTTTTCTCAACGACTGTCTGTGTGGCGATGCCGGCGTGGTCGGTGCCGGGCATCCATAATGTATTGTAATTTTGCATCCGGCGGAATCGAATCAGCACATCCTGCAAAGCGTTATTCAGGGCGTGGCCGAGGTGCAGCGGCGCCGTGACGTTAGGCGGCGGTATCACGATTGTATAAGGCTTGCGTGTGCTTTTCTTCCCGGCCGGGGGGGCTTCAGCGTGAAAGAAATTTTGCGAAAACCAAATCTCGTTCGCCTGCTTTTCTATCGTCTTTGGTTCGTAAACTTTCGAAAGTTCTTCGCCCATAACTTGCCCGGTTTAAATAACAACCAATAAAAAAATTCCGGCTTAATAATAAACTGCCGGAATTTTATCTTAATAAAATCGAATAGAGATGTAAAGCAAACAATTGTAAACGAAGCGAGCGTTGCTTGCTGTAACAGCAGTTAGTTTTGTGCCGGCGTTTAGCTTAGTCGATATTCATTGTCATCAGGAACTCGGCGTTGGTTCGGCACTTGGTCAGCCTGCTTTTCAGCAGTTCTATTGCTTCAACCGGATTCAGTTCGCTGAGCACCCTTCGGAGCCGGTATATAAGTTCGAGTTCTTTCGCATCGAGCAGCAGCTCTTCCCTTCTGGTTCCGCTTCGGCTGATGTCTATGGACGGCCAGGTCCTTCTTTCAACAAGGCGCCTATCCAGGTGCAGCTCCATATTTCCGGTTGCCTTAAACTCTTCGAAAATGACCTCGTCCATCTTCGAGCCGGTGTCAATTAGCGCCGTTGCGAAGATAGTCAGCGAGCCGCCGAATTCGACGTTTCTCGCTGCTCCGAAGAATTTCTTCGGCATCTGCATCGCGCCGGAATCGACGCCGCCTGTCAGAATCTTGCCTGAGTGCGGCTGCTCGGTGTTATATGCTCGGGCTAGTCTCGTTATCGAGTCCAGAAGAATGACCACGTCCTGGCCGTATTCCACCATTCGCTTTGCCTTTTCGATTACGACCTCGGCCACCTGGCAATGACGGGCGGCCGGCTCATCGAAAGTGGAGCTTATGACCTCGACGTCCTCAGCGGTTTTGCGCTCCATTTCCGTAACTTCCTCGGGCCGTTCGTCAATCAGCAGCACTATGAGTTTTACTTCAGGGTGATTTGTGCTGATGGCGTTCGCGATTTTTTGAAGCAGGACTGTCTTGCCGGTTCGTGGTGCGGCGACGATCAGACCTCGCTGGCCTTTGCCTACCGGTGTTATCAAATCGACTATTCGCATATTCAATTCTTCCGGCGTGGTTTCGAGTATAATACGCTGCTCCGGATGCAGGGGCGTCAAATCGCTGAATACCACTTTTTCCGCGAGGTTATCCGGGTTCTCGAAGTTAATCGCCTCGACCCGCAGCAGGGCAAAATACTTTTCCGAATCTTTAGGCGGCCGGATTTGACCCGATACTGTGTTTCCAGTTCGCAGGCCGAAACGCCTGATTTGAGAGGGCGAGACGTAAATGTCATCCGGGCTGGATAGGTAGTTGTAACTCGGATTCCGCAGAAATCCGTAGCCGTCCGGCAGCACTTCCAATACGCCTTCGCCGTACAGCAGCCCGTTTTGGCGGATACGCTCTTTGAGAATCCTGAAAATCAAATCCTGCTTCTTTAACGCGGTGTATTCCTGTATTTTTTCTTTCTTGGCGATATCGTGCAACTCTGCTACGCTCAGCTTCTGCAAGTCCGTCAAATACAGGCTCCCTTTCTTAATCCGCTCGTATTTGGCATGGGTGGATTCTTCTTCAGCCTGCTTAGCCTTCTGAGCTTCTTCCTCAGTAACCGCAGCGGCGGGGGCTTCCTGCTTTGCCGCTGCCTCGGGTTCCGCTTGCTGACCGTTGATAATCGGTTCTTGTTCTTCCGCGCCGGCTCTTTTCTTTACGCCTTTTCTTCTTGCAGGGGCCTTAGCCATATTTACTCCTTCTTTTTAATCTACCAAACACCTGTTGTTTGTTTAATCAGCATTCCAGTAGGAATTCTCTAAGATTTGGATTTTGAACACTTGTAGAAATAAAACTTAAATTATCAAATGGGCTAACTGCTTCTTTTTGATAAACCCTACTTACCCATTATACTTGAGAAGATATCAGTGACTTGCCCGGCCAAAGCCGAGAAGCCAGAATTGTTATCAATGGTATTATCGGCGATTGTCTTTTTCTTGTAAAGAGAAATTTGAAATTTTTCTCTACATTTTAGCTCGCCTAATTCCATTTTGGCTCGTTTAACCCTTATTTTCCGGCTGCATTTGACGAAAACTAACTTGTCGCAGCGTTTTGCCCAGCCGACCTCCATCAAAAGCGGCATATCCAAAACGATTGCCTTGACCTTGTTTTGGCCGTTTGCCTTTTTGATAAGCGCCGTAACTTGTTTAAGGACAAGAGGATGTATTAGCTTGTTAAGGGCCGCGATTTTGCCGGTGTCGGCAAAGGCAAGTTTGGCCAGCTTACGCCGGCTGATTTTGCCTTTGGAATCCAAGATCTCACGGCCAAAACGGGCGACAATTCGTTTTCGTAAGTCTTGTTTGTTAAGGAGGTTATGGGCGAGTTTGTCGGCGTCGATTACGGCGCAACCCAACCTGGCAAACTCGGTTGCGACGGCGGTTTTGCCGGAGCCGAGGCCGCCTAAGATTCCGATTATTGGCTTTTTCTTGGGTTTGTTCACGAAGAGAGAACTTAATCGCAAGTTGAAAATATGTCAAGTGAGATGTCGGAAGTGTTCTGTTGGAATGGGGACAATGGGTAAAATGGGGTAGCATCAAACGCGCAAGTTTGCGTTTTTAGGCGGGTAGAAAGTGGTAGAAATTGCTAAAAGCTGCTAAAAATGCGCGCAAAAGTGAGAGAAAGTGCGCGGAAAATGTTGAAAATTGCAGTGGATTTTTTACCCCCCTGCGCGAATTGTTCGAAGCGAACAAGCGCGGGAAAAATTTCAAAAAACAAGCGACAAAATTCAAATAAATTCCAATCACCAAGATACAATCCGCCAGAGGCGGATAAAAATTCAAAACAGAAATTAGCCGTGAAGAAAAATTAACTACGTGGCGTAAGCTATCCCAAGGGGAGATGGACATGAAGGGACACAAATTTTTTAGATGCTGGTTACGCAGGGGAGAATACCTAAGATACTTAGGTATTCTTCTTCTCACAATTTAAGATAAAGTCGAAGTGTAGATAGCCAAAGCGAACGGCAAGACGGAATATAATACGCAAGATGCTTAGGTATTGGCAGTCAGTTTGTTCATACATTTGGAAAAGGCGAGCCATTCGGTTCGGTTCGCGAGGAGTAACTGCCTGCCTTTGCTGGTAAGGTGGTAGTATTTTCGTTTTCTGGCGATCCCCGCAGGTCTCCATCTGCTTTTAACCAGCCCGGCTTTTTGCATATTGTGCAGAGTTGTATAGACGGCGGACTGTCGCCATTCAAAAAAGCCTTTGGTTTGACGATTAACAGCCTGGATAAGGCCATAGCCATACACTTCTCGGTTTTTGAGGATTGAGAGGATTACAAATTTGATGCTTCCTTTTATAATCTGATGGCAGAACATTCGACAATTCTCCTATTACGAATTATAAGTAATTTTCCAAAGGATACCTAAGATACTTAGGTATTCTTTGGACGTCAAGCATAAAATTGTTTTGTGGGGATTTTAAGCAGGGGGCGTTAAGCATAAGATTGTTTTGTGGGGATTTTAAGCAGGGGGCGTTAAGCATAAGATTGTTTTGCAGGGCTTTAAGAAGGGACGTCGCTGCATGATGCGGAACAGTCGCTGAGGGGAATACCTAAGATAGTTAGGTATTCTTTCTGTCAGTCGAAGCTTTTTTGGCGCTGGGTTTTGAGAAGAGACCCGGCTATGTGGAGGGATAATGCCTAAGATAGTTAGGTATTCTTTCTGTCAGTCGAAGCTTTTTTGGCGCTGGGTTTTGAGAAGAGACCCGGCTATGTGGAGGGATAATGCCTAAGATAATTAGGTATTCTTTTTATCAAGCGGGGATTTTTAGATGCCGGGGGTTGAGAAATGGTGGTTTTGAGAAGGAGTGGCTGCCACCGGGGGCAGGTTGGTCGCTGGTTTCTGGCCGCTAGTCACTCCGCCAGTTACAGGGACCGGCAAAGAGAATACCTAAGATAGTTAGGTATTTTTCTTTCGAATCCATGGGTTGAAAATGCCGGGAATTGAGAAGTGGGGATTTTTTTGGGGGGATGGTTTTGGGGTTGACGGATTGGAGGATAGAAAGATTGAAAATCAATCCGCCTTCGCTGAAACTTAGGCGAGACAAGTCTGTCTTCGCCGAGGCTGCAGCGAGACGCTGCGCGAATGCAAAAATAAAAATTGTGGAGCCCCTTCGCGGGGGAATTTAGTCGTCGTTCGGAGTGTGGAGTATAATACCTAAGATAATTAGGTATTCTTTTTTTTGTCTGCTGGATTTGAGAATGCAGGGGTTTTTTCTTTTTTTGGGCGTTTTTTTGATGTTGACGGGGTGGGTTGCCGCCGAAGGCGGAGAACAGTTGAACAGTGGAGCAGTTGAGCAGTAGAAAAGGACGGAGGAAAGAGGTTGCATGAATTTTGAAAGTGGGGTAAAATTTATGTGCACCTTTGGAGAGGAGGCAACCTTTGGGTTCGTGATAAGCGTTTAATCGTTAGTATTCAGCAGACTGGAATTGAGGATATTTTTTATTGCTCTGCGGTGTATAAAATGAAGGCAGTGAAAATGAGAATTATCACAGGTGTACTTATCGGCGGGGGTGTAGGATTTCTGGTCGGTTACTTTGGTAAATGCGCATCCGGGACATGTCCATTTACAAGCAATCCGATTGTAAGCACAATAATCGGCGCATTGTTAGGAGGATTACTCGCTGCAGGAAAGTAGAAAAGAAGGTAAAATATGGCGAGCACCTAGGGCATGCTTCGCACAACGGCGGAGAAAAAGCATCGGGAGATTAGTAAATTTCCGGCTTGTGTTTGGCGAGAATTGGCAGGAGGTGGAAATAGGTAGGTGGATTTAGGTTTTTAATGGATTAATGATTACCAAGAAAACAGTGCTAGTTTTAGGGGCGGGGGCAAGCGCACCTTTTGGTTTTCCAACAGGGCAAGGCCTTAAAGACAAAATTTGTTATTTGCTCGACACAGGAGCTACAATTAAGGAGTTGACGAAGCTTAAATTTACTCCAGATGAGATTAATAATTTCAGACAGGCCCTGATAAAGTCACCACTTTTTTCTGTTGACGCGTTCTTGGAACGTCGTAGTGAATTTGAGCGTGTTGGTAAGGCGGCGATTGCTGCTGCACTGCTGCCGTGCGAGAAAACCCACGGTCTTTTCGATGATTGGATAGAGAAGAGAAAAAAAGAGAATAGTAAGGATTCTAACGAAAAAGAAGGTAATTGGTACGACCAGTTGTTCAACGCCCTTAACACAGAATTTGACAAATTAAATCAAAATAAACTCTCTATCATCACTTTTAACTATGACCGCTCACTTGAGCAGTATCTTTTCACGGGCTTAAGAAATACCTATGGCCGAACTAGCATTGAATGCGAAGAAAAGTTGAGCGAAATTCGAATATTACACATATATGGCAGTATAGGTCATTTACTGTGGAACAGACCTGATGATTTGAGCGTAGAATACGATTCTTGTGATTCTATAGCAACAGCAAAACCAATCGGGATTGCGATGAAAAATATAAAGATTATACCTGAAAATAAAAACGTAGAAGAAATAGAGGAATTCAAAGAGGCGCGACAATTACTAAGGTCTGCCGAGCGAATATACTTTCTGGGTTTTGGATACCATCCAATGAATCTTGAAAGATTAGGTGTGAAATGGTTAACTCGCCAAAACGGTCAAGATATACAAGGCACTTCACTGGGATTATCCGTTGGGACACGGGAATTGGTCAATAGATTAACCTATTCAGTAGCTAACGCCCCGGCGAGACTATTTTGTGCGCTACGTGACTGTACAGTTTGGAGGTTTTTCCACGACTACGTATCTTTAAAAGATGTTTAAACAAAATACTAACCGAAGCGGAGGGTGTTGGTAAAAATCAATCATTCATTTCAAGGGAAAAGAAATAAGAGATTGCCGCGGCCAACGGCCTCGCAATGACAGAGGCGGGAGTAACCCCTGCCGCGAGCGGCAGGGCTAACCAACCCCCAAGCAGGCTTGGGGGCTAAACGAGAATGATAACCCCCAACATAAAGTTGGGGGTTTTTGGACGCGGTTAAATTAATTTTGCGCATTCGGCCAGGGTGTAAGATTTGGACAGGACCTTGTGTAAGCAGGGGAGGAGATGGTTTTTGACCACTTCGTCCCAGCTCATATTTTTAGCCAGCGCGTAGCCGGTCTTAATCATATCTTCGGTTTCGGCGTCGCTTTTCGGCAGGCGAGAGCAGAGCTGCATAGCGACACGCTCGCTGACGGCCTGCTCGATTTCCCTGCGAGCTTCGTCGTCGATTTTCAGCAGGTCTTCGATTTTGCCGGTTTCGTGGCCATTCAGGCGGGTGTAGTCTGCGATGACGAGATTCTTTGCGCCTTCTGCGCCTGCGATATCGAGGACGAAGCCGGCACATCCGCAGACGCTGCTGATGACGCAGATACCGCCGAAGGTCAACGGCTCAAGCTGTGCGATACCGAACGGCTCATAAATGCTCTGGCCGAACTCGACGTCGCTTCCTTTGCGGACGTCCATAAAATCCATATCGGAAGGCATTCTTTGGCCGCAAGTGGTCTGATTGAATCCGAACTGGTTTACGAAGACGATTTTTATATTTCTGCTTCTGGCGTTGAATTCCTGGACGCCGGTATAGAAAGCGGCCTCCCCCCCTGAAAGGTCGGGCATACCTTCGCGGTGTGCCACAGGCCAGTTGTAGGCCGATTCCATTTTATTAATATCGCCGTTGCGCCGCTGGGAGACCTCGGTTGAGAGGACGAGCAGGACGGCGGTTTTGTTTTGCGTTCTGAACTCTCTTTCCATATGTTCGAGCACGCGCAAGTCTCGCCAGAGGCCCTTGCTTCGGACGAGGCGGGTAACATGCGTGAAGATAAAGTCGGGCCTGAAGCCGAGCAGGGTTTCGCAGTATCGCTGGAGTTTTTCTTTCGAACGCAGTTTGTCGGCGAGGGTGATTTGATAAGCAGGGATGCCGTTATAGACTATGTCGATGTCTTCGTTTTCGAATTCCGGCGCGAGGAATCGCAGCTCGCTGACGATGTCATCGCCGACCGCGCAGATAGCGTCGCAGCGTTTCGAGGCATCGACGAGGACGTGTTTGAAGTAGGAGGTCTGGTCGCCGAAGACGTCGTTGACGTAGAGTTTATTTTCGTGAGCCAACTTGATGGCGTTATAGAACATCGTATCGTGGCCGGGATGGCCTTCGACGATTCGGCGCATCGTAGCGACTTCGTGGGCGTAGAAGACGGTTTTGAACTCGCATTCCGTATCGAGCATGGCGGCCAATACCGTCGGCATACCCATAAACTCGTGCGCGATAACGATGGTCGAACTTTTGGCGGCGCCGATAGCTTTGAGGGCGGCGATAGCGGGCGGGGCGAGGCGGACGTACTGCTCGTATTCCCACAAATTTTCATACTGATTGCTGCGAATGCCGAACTGTTCGAACAGATGTTTTTTGAATTCGTTAATCGCATATTTATTCGCGCGCGTTATATCGATGAGCAGCACCTCGGGCGAGCTTTTTAGGCCTGTGTGCTCGTCGACGAACGTTCGCCTGCCGTAGACGATGCCGACGTTGTAGGTGTTTTCGATGTGCCGGAAGGCATCGAGGTAGCCGGTTTGGATGAGGCCATCGACGGAGGAATAGAGGACTTCGCCATTTTCGCCGAGGCGATTCGAGACGGGGCCTTCGGTAGAGAACAACGGTCCGACGAGGATGGAGCGGCCGACTGATTCGAGATAGGAATTGCAGGTAAAGAATCCCTGCAGGACGGCGCCTATGCCGCCTATTTTGCCCACGATTTCGTGGGTGACATGGACAACTGTTGTGTCACTGGCCATACAAATTTCCTCCAAGTTGTAGAGTAAAGCTTATAACGTTGCTCCACATAAAATATAAGAAATAGTTGCATTTTAGCCAAATAAAAGGGGTTTGCGGAGGGTATTAAATTTTATGGTCTGAAAAAAACGGGGCTTGTTTGCGTTTTTGCGGCGCTTTTTGGGACGTTTAAGTCTGGCCCTGAGATTTTTGCCGGCGCGTTATTTTATTTTGGCGCGCAATGCCTTTATCATACCCATAAGGACCTGCTTAGGGATGTCGGCAAGCTCTGGTTCGGGGATTTCGCTAACGGCGATGCCATCGAGGATATTTAAGCCCCTTTTGCCGGAGCGGATAAAGATACTTGAGACCCTTTCTGCCTGCTCGAGGTCGCCATCGGCCATCAGGCGCAAGTAGATGATAATATTTTTGGTCAGCTCGTTATCGCTTACTTCATATACGGGGGCGGACCTTTCGGGCGAGTCATCGAGGACATCGGCTTTTTCTTTCAGTATCTCCTGTTCAATTCTGCGAGTTTCATCTATCAGGCGTTTTTGTTCTGCGAGGTCGTTGGTATCCATAGGGGCGAGTTTGAGCTCTTCGCCGGCGTCCGAATCAGGGACGTAGACTTTGTTATGACAGGCGGGACACTTGCCCCATTTGCCTCCGGTGTTGTCCGGCGCTTCTATTTTTTTGCCGCAATGTTCGCAGTGAAATGCTATAGCCATTTGTCACCTCCGAATTATTTGTCTTTTTTATACTCTGCAATTACCTCGGTGGTTATTCCGCCTCGTGGAGTGAACCGCGAGGTAACTTTCATCCTGCGCGGCCTGGAGGAGCCGGACAGGTCATCCAGTATATCATTTGTCAGGGCTTCATAAAAGATGCCTTTGCTGCGGTAGCTTTGCATGTAGAATTTGAGGCTCTTTAGCTCGATGCAAAGTTTATCAGGGCAATATTCGATGGTAATTTCGCCGAAGTCAGGCTGGCCCGTTCGCGGGCAAACGCTGGTGAATTCGGGACATCTGATTGTTATCCAATAGTCCCTCTGCGGGCTGGGATTGTCGAACAGTTCGAGTTCGGGCTTTTTATCCATATTTATTGAACCTCGCAAAAATTCGGCAGAATTAATATAATAGATATCAATGACTTTGGCAAGGCTGAAAAATGAAAGATAAAAAAGCGGTTATTTTGCTGAGCGGCGGACTCGATTCGACTACGACTTTGGCGATAGCGCGAAGCGAGGGGTACCGATGCTACGGCCTGACCTTCCGATACGGGCAGCGGCACGGGCTTGAAATCGAAGCGGCGAAGAAGGCGGCCAAGTTTCTCGGGGTAATCGAACATCGCTGCATCGATATTGATTTGGCCCAGTTCGGCGGTTCGGCGCTGACTGATTCGGCAATCGAGGTGCCGAAGGACAGGGACGATTTGGGCAAAGAGGGCCTGATACCGCCAACATACGTGCCTGCCCGCAACACAGTATTTTTAAGTTACGCACTTGCCTGGGCTGAGGCGCTCGGTGCGTTCGATATCTTCATAGGCGTTAACGCGGTCGACTACAGCGGGTATCCGGATTGCAGAGGCAAATTTATAAGGGCTTTTGAGAAAACGGCCAATCTCGGCACGGCGGCGGCTATCGAAGGGAAGGGCAAATATAAAATTCATACGCCGATTATAAATATGACCAAAAGCGAAATCATTCTTACAGGGACAAAGTTAGGCGTTGATTATTCGCTGACACACAGCTGCTATGACCCGGATGGGCGGGGCAGTTGCGGGCGGTGCGATTCGTGCAGATTGAGGTTAAAAGGCTTTGCGGAAGCGGGCCTGAAAGACCCGATAAGATATGCAAGATAAAGCAATCCTTGCTACTATCTGCATATAGTCGCTTTTTCATCAATCAGTCCGAAAAAAACAAATCTCATAAGGTCAATTTCCCCGTTTATCCCGCCAATTAGGGCATAAAGTCGTCATCAGAGACCGCCGAAATTACTCATATATCAAATTGGGGTGAAATTTGGGCAAATACCTAAGAGAGGTCGTTTTATGCGCAGCAGTTTTGGCAGTTATCGCTGCCACTACGGTGATGTTCCATGGTACGAAGTCATCTCTGAAAGATTTTACAAAGGGCAAAAAATTCTTCAAGCAGGGAAGAACTATGATGGCTCTTTTGCATCTTAACTCCGCATCTGCGGCCGAGCCGGACAATGGGGAAATTCTTTTATATCTTGCCTCAACCTATGACAAACTCGGCAGAAAAGAAGATGTCCTGAAGACGCTCGAAGCGCTCCACGAAATCGACGGCAAAGACCTTGAAGTCAATAAATGGCTGGCGGGGGCCTACTATGGGAAAAATGAATTTGCAAAGGCAGAAAAATTATATCAGGAAAGTCTGGCCGAGAAGTACGATACCAATTCGCAAATGAAGCTCGCAGAAGTCCAGGCGTGGCAGAAAAAATACGGCAAGGCGGTAATAACGCTCGAGCAGATGATAAAGCAAAACCCGAACAATGTCAGGGCGAGAAAGCTGCTGGCTGATATTTACATTTGGAACAAAAAGTATGACAGGGCGTTCGATATTTTAACAGAGCTGCACGAAAAATATCCGCAGGACAACAGTATATCCCTGCAATACGCCATGATTTTTGTAGAGAGGAAAGATTATTCCGGGGCGGAGGAATTGTACCGGGGCATCCTCGCAAATGACAAGAACAATGCGGAAGCCAAATTATGGCTGGCAAGACTGCTGAGCTGGGAAAAAGAATACGATTCTGCTCTGAATATATACACAGAATTGATAGACGCCAATTCCGAGTGGATAACCGCAAGAAGGGAAAAGGCAAGAGTTCTGGGCTGGGCGCGCAGATATGAGGAGGCAATCGCGGAATACAAAAAGGCCGTTGAAGCGGACGAATCCATCCCCGCGACAAAATATGAAATGCTTTCCAAATACAACCTTTATAATCAATTCGACAAGACGGCCATTGAAAATTACAAACACTGGCTCGATGCTGAGCCGAATAATTTAGAAGCGTCTTATGATTTGGGGCAGGTTTATGCCAAACAGATGCAATGGGACAACGCGAAAAAGATGTATCAGCTCACGCTTGACAATGACGGCGGGCACTTCAGAGCGAAACAGGCCCTTGAAAAAGTCAACATTTATTCAAATATGATGCGTCTGGAAACTGGTTTTAAGACTTTCGAGGCGGACAGCAGCGGCAGAAATATGGACAAACGGTACCGAGGTATCTTTACATCAATTAAAAAACCTTTGAATGAAAATACTTCCGTTACAATCCGGCAGGACAATATCTGGCGAAATTTTCGAGATTATAAGCAAGTCTATCAGCAGCAGTTTTCGGTCGGCGTGGACTATTCACAAAAGCCTGACTTCTGGGCGGGAGCGAATTACACGGGCAGCGTTTATCCCGAAGAAAAGGGGCTGGCGCATACTTTCGGCGGATATTTTAACTTTATGCCGGCTGACCCATTGACCGTGGGCCTATCCCATCAGCGAGAACAAATCACCGATAACAGCAGGACGTTCCTCGATAAACTTTACGCGGACAATTATAAAATCAGGGTCGATTATAAGCCGACGAGACGGCTGGCTGCGGGGACAGATTATACCTATTCGCCCTACAGCGACGGAAACAGGAAAAACGCTTATGGTCTCGATGTCGGCTATTATCTGGCACTCGAGCCAAAGAGTCTAAAAATTTCATACAAGTATGAGCAATACGGGTTCAAGGACAAAGACGGCGATTATTTTTCGCCGGGGAGTTTCCATCATAATAACGTTGCCCTTGAGTGGAGGCACTTTCTTAATAAGGAGGAGATGTTCTGGGGGGCCAACGACACCTATTATACGCTACGTTATGAAATTATTTTCGATGTTCATCAGCAGACCGGCCATAAATTCTATTTTGACTTTCATCACGACTGGAATAATAAATGCAGCAGCGGTATTGAATTTTCAAAAACCATGTATGAACACAGCGGCATTTACAGCGAAGATATGCTGATGTTCTATACGTCAATTTATTTCTAAAAAGCTATATGAAAAAGACGGCAGAAAAAACCGGAAAAAACGACTTGTCCCAAGCATTGGTTGTGCTTCTTATTAGCGTCGTTATTTATCTTGTCCTGCGGACAGTATTCACCGCTTACGCCGAATATAAACCGATAGAAAAGGTTTTGGCGTTTGTTTTGTTATTTTCCGAGATGTATGTAATAATTCATTCTCTCGCCTATTTCGTCGGCATTTTTGTAATAAGCAGGGCAGACAAATCCGAACCTGCAAAAGCCGTCCTGACGGAATTTCCGCTGGTTGACATATTGATTCCGTCGAGGCACGAGCCAAGAGATATTTTGGAAAACACGGTTATAGCCTGTTATAATCTGGGCTACCCGGGGAAAATAATACATATCTTAGACGACTCGTCCGAGCAGAGTTATAAAGACGAGGCCGAGGAAATCGCAAAAAAATACGGCTGTAAACTATTCAGAAGACAGACAAGGCACGGAGCAAAGGCCGGAGTGGTAAACGACTGTCTCAAAACCTGCAGCGGAAAATACGTTGCCATATTCGATGTCGATCAAAACCCAATCGGCGGCTTTCTGGCAACACTAATTTCGATTCTCGAGGCAGATGACGGGCTTGCTCTTGTTCAAACGCCTCAGTATTACAGTAATTTGGATACCAATAAAGTTGCCTGCGGAGCCAATATGCAGCAGGCGATTTTTTACGAAAATATATGCGAGGCCAAAAGCCTTAACGGAGCTATGATGTGCTGCGGCACCAACGTCGTAATAAGACGGTCAGCGATTGACACAGTCGGAGGTTTTGACGAAAGCTCGGTAACTGAAGATTTCGCAACAACGCTGCAGTTGCACCTGGAGGGTTTTAAGACGCTATATTACAATCACGTGGGCACTTTCGGGCAGGGGCCACGGGGCATAGGCCCATATCTCGCACAGCAGAGCAGATGGTCTTTAGGTGTCACGGGAGTTTTAAAAAAGGTTCTGAAAAAGTTGTTCACGCAACCATCGACGATGCGCTTTATGCAATGGTGGGAATACGTTATCAGCAGCACATACTACCTTTCAAGCTGGGCGTTCCTGCTGCTGCTGTTTTGTCCGATTGTCTATCTTTTCTTCGGAGTGCCGTCGTTTTTTATGAATCCCGTGATTTACGGACTGGCGTTTGTTCCATATCTGCTGCTGTCAACAAATATATTTTATACAAGCATGAGAAGCCGCAACTATCGAATCAGAGATTTGCTGAAGGGGCAGGCGATGTTTTTTGTTTCGCTACCGATTTACTTAAAAAGCAGCGCTCTTGGGCTTTGCGGCATAAAAGGGAGTTTTAAGATAACGTCAAAAGCCGGCAGCAGCAGAATTTCATATTTAAGGCTCTGGCCGCAAATCACACTATGGCTGATTGCTCTTGCTGCTATTGTTTGGGGCATCAATTTGTTCGTATATACCGGCTCTGTCGCCGCAATTGTAAATACCGTATGGATAATTTATTATTTTGCTTTCAGCATGAGCATATTCTACTTCAATGAGGAGTAAATGAAAGTTTTGCCTAAACTATTGCTGATTGTTTTTGCCGCGGCTGCAATTATTTTCGGCGTCGGGAGGGGGCTGAAGTCTGCCGATGCAAAAGCCGGAATGCTCAAGAGATGGGCGGGCTTTAAGCATTATTTCATAGACGGCAGCGGCAGAGTTAAAAGGCCTGACGAAAACGACAGTGTTTCCGAAGGACAGGCATATGCCATGCTGCGAGCGGTCTGGCTGAACGACAAGGAAACTTTCGATAAATGCTATATCTGGACAGAGAATAATATGTCCCGATATAAAACAAGAGGCGATAATCTGCTCGCCTGGCGATGGAAGGGCGGCAAAGTCATTGATTTTACGCCGGCAAGCGACGCTGATATTGATTATGCACTTGCCCTGATTTTTGCCGATGCCCGCTGGGGTGATCCAGGCAGCAGCGCGATTGAAAATTATGGTGATAAGGCCAAGAAGATTCTCGATGACATATTGAACCTCGAGACCTATTCAACGGTGAGCGGCAGGTTATATCTTTCGCCGTGGATTTATGACGGTAAGGTTATAACAGAATCTTTCGCGGTCAATCCATCTTATTATTCGCCAGCACATTTCAGGATATTTTATAAATATACACAGGACAAGCGATGGCTCAAGCTGGTTGACACGACGTATTATATGCTTAATTCATTATCGCGGAGTTTTGCCGGCCAGCAGGGCATAGGCCTTATTCCTGACTGGTGCAGCGTTGATATGGAAGATAAATTCGGCATTCTCGAAGGCAAGGGGGACAGATTCGGTTATGAGTCGATTAGAATACCATTCAGGGTGGGGCTGGATTATTTCTGGTTTAAGAGTAAAGACGGCAAGAAATTTCTGAAGGGTTTCAGCGGTTTTCTGGAACAGCAATTTGAGAAAAACGGGATTATATTCTGCGAATATGACTACGCCGGGGATGCATTGAAAAAATTTGACAGCCCGGCTTTTTATTCCTGTTATTATTATTCTCTTTCAGCGGCAAAGAGCCGATATGCGCAAAAAGCCCTTGAGAAGAACAGGAGCCGACTGAAAATAGACGGCGACTTTTGGTTTTATGAAAACAATCAGGATTATTATTTGAATTGTCTAAGCTGGCTTGCCGAAGGGCTCAAGGCCGGTGTAATAGAGGATATCTCAAATTAAGGAGTCTGATATGACTAAGGAGAAACTCTTAAATTTGCTCGGGGAATCACTAAAAGCCGAGGAAAGCGCTCTGCCGCTTTATACCAAGCATCTAAGCAGCACGCTGTTTCTGTCCAATTTCGACGCTGATGAGCAGCAGCACGTAAAGCGGATTTTGCAAACGCTTGAAAACGAATCGAAAGGCCATTACCATACCCTGCGGTGTTTAATAGATAAAATTAAAGAGGAGAAAAAAGATGTTTACTGAACAGGATTATAGAGGATATTTTACCGATCTGGAAAAAGCCGAAGAAAGTATGATACAATGCCTCGATGAGATTTTGTCTGAAATATCAGATGCCGATGTTTTAAAGACGCTAAAAGGCATTCGCAGTGACGAATTCCGTCATCTGGGTTTGGAAAAAGAATTATTTGCAATCCTCGACGGGGCGAAAGTTTAATCAATATGGACAACCCTAAGATAAAGATTACTGAGGTGTTTTACTCGCTTCAAGGCGAGGGATTTCTGGCAGGCGTTCCCAGCGTGTTTATCCGTTTGGCGGGATGTCCTCTGCGGTGCAGGTGGTGCGATACGAAATACGCCTGGGACGAAAGGACAGAAAAAGATTACAGCGTTGAAGAAATACTTGGGACAATCCAACAAGAAAAAAGCAGATTCGTCGTTATAACCGGCGGGGAGCCGATGATAAATTCCAACCTGGCAGAATTAGTCCAAAAGTTAAAGTGGGTTGGTAAACATATTACAGTTGAAACTGCGGGGACCACATTCATAGCAGGCATGTTCTGCGACTTAATGAGCATTAGTCCGAAACTAAGCAACTCTACACCTGAGAAAATCGGACTTGCAAAGGCTCACGAAGCGTTAAGGTTAGACGTGGATGTCTTGCGTAAATTGATAGATAATTATAATTACCAGCTAAAATTTGTGGTGGATTCACAGGGCGATTTGGCCGAGATTGAGCAAACAATAGAAAGTATCGGAAACGTCGATCTGGCAAGGGTGATGTTGATGCCGCGGGGGGCTACAAGAGACGAGCTTTTAGCCAAATCGCCGATGGTAGCGGAAATGTGCAAGCGCATCGGCTTTGCATTTTGCCAGCGTCTGCAGGTTTTGCTTTGGAATAACAAAAGGGGTACGTGAGCGGGCCTTTACGAACTTATGATTTCCCGATTGACACTAAATGATAAATAGTGAATAATTAACAGCAAATCGCAAGGCTCGGGTGGCGGAATTGGCAGACGCGCTAGCTTGAGGTGCTAGTGGGGATACCCCTTGCAGGTTCAAATCCTGTCCCGAGCATTAGCGCTCGATTGGAATTCTTTTTTGTGATATTATTTTGTCTTGACCACATTGGTGTGGCGGCTATAATTGAATTTTCCTATAACCCCTGCTTTTTCCTCTCTCCCCTCCCTCCGCATAGCAGGGGTTTTTTATTTTGTTATTTATCGCTGCCGCGGTCATCTTTTTTTGTTCTGGATTGTTTTTTCTTAAGAAGGTCGTCTCGTATGTCTTGGATTGCATTTTTCTTTTGGATGCTTCCTTCTTTGAAGGAATAAATCAGGCCGCCTGCTACGAGGGCTACTATGAACACCCATACGGTGAAACCATAAGGGCAGAGGAGGCCGTAGTTTTTTATAACGGTAAGGCCGGCCAATGCAATAGCTGCTATTGCGCACCACATAGTAATGAATTGTTTCTGGTTCATAATTCGAATCCTTTAGTAATTAAATATCAGGTCAGCCCCAATCGCTCGGCTTCGGCGTCGAGGCCGTATTGTTTCATTTTTTTGTATAAAGTTGTGCGGTTTATCCGCAGCGCTTTGGCGGTTTCCTGCCTGTTCCAGTGGTTGGCCTCAAGAGCTTGGTGGATGATGTTTTTCTCCGGTTCAGCCATTGCTTGCTTTAAGCTCATTTGGTTATATGTTTTTTGCCGCTGGTCCTGTTTGATTGAGTTTGGCAGATCGAGAGGGCCGATGAATTTGTCTTTACTCAGCAAAACCGCCCGTTCGATGGTGTTTTCCAACTCGCGCACGTTGCCAGGCCAGGGGTAACGCTCCAGATATTCCATCGCCTCGGTGGTAATGCCGAGTTTGTCTTTGTTGTTTTGTGCGCAGTAAACCTGCAGAAAATGCTTTGCCAGCAGCCGAACGTCACCCACTCTGTCGCACAGCGGCGGCAGGTCTATCGTTACCACATTTATCCGGTAGTACAAATCTTCTCTGAACCTGCCTTGCTTTACTTCGTCGTTCAGGTCTCTATTTGAAGCGAGTAATATTCTCGTGTCGACGGTTTCAGTTTTGTTACTGCCGACCGGCTCGAATTGCCTATCCTCCAGCACCCGCAGGAGCTTTGCCTGAAGGGCGGGTGAGGCATTGGAAACTTCATCGAGGAAAATTGTGCCGTTATTTGCCGCGAGGAATTTGCCTTCCTTATTTTTTACGGCGCCGGTGAACGAACCTTTGACGTGGCCGAATAACTCACTTTCAAGCAGAGTTTCCGGCAGTGCGCCGCAGCCGACCTCTACAAAGGGCTTGTTCCTTCGGCTCGAGCGATGGTGTATTGCTTTTGCGAGCATGCTTTTGCCGGTGCCTGAGGGGCCAGCCATTAGTATTGTTGTTTTGCTGTCTGCGACGGCCTCTACAAGCTCGAAGATTTTGGCCATTTTGTAGTCGTGGCTGATTATGTTTTCCAGACTGTATTTTTGTTCGAGCTGTAATCGCAGGTTCTCGTTTTCACTTATAATGGATTGCTGTTTAATTGCTCTTTCCACTACCAGTCGCAGCTCATCGTCAACAATCGGCTTGGTAAGGTATTCGTAGGCGCCTCGCCTTATGGCCTTGATTGCGCTTTCGATGCTGCCATAGCCGGTTATCGCAATTACTACTGTTTGCGGGTAGTTTTTCCCGATGGCATCCAATAATTCGAAGCCGTCTCCGTCCGGCAAGTTAATATCCGTTATAACAAGACTATAGCTTTGTTTTTCCAGCTCGGTTAAAGCGGCCTTTAACGTTTCGGCGCCGTTTGTTTTGAATCCTTCGAGCGATAAAAATTCACACAGCGAATCCAATATGATTCTATCGTCATCAACAACAAGAATATTTTTTTCTCTCATAGTAATCCTTGTCATCTTTTATGGGTTTTCTATCGGTGCAGCAGGCAGATATACGGTGAAAATACTGCCGCCACCGGGCGCATTTTCAGCAGTTATCCGGCCGTTGTATCTTTCGATTATGTCTTTACATATTGCCAATCCCAATCCCGTTCCTTTGCCTTTATCTTTTGTGGTAAAGAACGGCTCGAATATAACTTTGGCGTTTTCGGGGGCGAAGCCGGCCCCTGTGTCGCGAAACTCCACGACAGCGGTATTATCTGCTGCAAGGCGCGTGGAGATGCGAAGCTGTCCGCCATCCGGCATTGCGTCCAGCGCATTCTTTATAAGGTTACAGAAGACTTGAAATAAATTGCCGCTCGGGACTTCCGGTATGCCGGCGGCGCAGCTCGATAATATCCGGACATTCAAGTTTTCGGCCTTGGTGTCCATTGTTTTTACAGCATCTTGAACAATCTGCTCTATTTTGACGTGTTCAAATTGCGCATAAGTGCTACGAGAGAATTCCAACAACTCACTTACGATTTGAACCATCCTCATAAGTCCCTTGCGGCACTGTGTGAGGTATTCTTTGGCTTTTTCGAGATTTTCCTGCTCAACGATTCTCATCGTAAGATTGATGTATCGCAGTATTCCATCCATAGGATTATTTAACTCGTGTGCCACTTTAGAAGTGAGCTTGCCGAGGGTAGCCAGCCTTTCAGTGTCAGCCAACTGTTTTTGAGTACCGGCCTTTTCAGGTGGTAATTTCTTACGGTTAGTCATAGCTCGTATAAAAACTATCTCCCACATAGACGTTGTGAAAAATCAACGTTTCTGTTCTTTTTTCGGATTGAAATGGAGGCGTGTTTAGTAGAAAGCGCAACATTCTATAGAATAAGCGTCTAAGGGGATTTTTTCGGTCCTTGTGTTCGACTTAAACAACAGAAGTGGACTTTTGGCGTTGTTATTTCGCAACACTACAAATATCTTGCCGAGCGGATTCGTCTCAGATTGGGCGTTGATTCCGCTTAACTTTATGGCGGATAAGTAGTTGTAAAAGTGAAAATGGGCTATTTGCTCATTATTCGTTTTGGTATGCGCTTTGCGGATTTATGCGAATTGGTCATAAGGAATAATCGAAAAATGAGCAAGGAAGCAAATGATGGAAAGTGTTGAAAAACGCAAGTTTAAGCGGTTACCAATAACGCTTGGTTTATCGTGTCGAAAAGTTGGTTCGACAACAGAGAAACTATATAAAGGCCGCACGGTTAATGTGGGGCCGGGCGGTTTGTATTTTGAGACCGCGGATGACGCCTTTATGCCGGGCAATCTTTTAAAGGTAGAACTGTCAATACCCCCTACAGCAGGACTGCTTGAAATTGGCGGTAAGATAGCGGCTTTTGCAAAGGTCTTGAGGACTTCTAACCTCAGCGATACCTTGTCTCCTACCAAGTATGGCGTGGCCCTTCAATTTTGCCAGTCCCCGAAACTTTGCGCATAGCGTTTAATACAGCGTTTTATGAGTCCCTCGACTATTCGTCGCTTAAAATTATTTTTCGGAATACGAGAAGTCATTTTTTTTCTTGCATTTCTATTCTTGATGTGATATAATCACATCGAAACTGGGGGTAGGAGAACTAATTGCGATTCTATCTCGTCTGCTCACAACTCGGCGGAGTTTCTCTGCAAACTATTTGAAGAGGGGAAAATGAAAAATGCGAAAACAACAATTTGTTTGGCAGTTGTGTGCGTGATGACAGCGATAAATTTTGCTTCGGCTGAGCTCATACGAGGAATTGACATTGATTTTGTAACTATCGGTAATCCGGGAAATCCGGGTGATACGAGAGTCCCAACACCGGAGTATGGGGCTACTCTGGCAAACCCATACGGCTGTGGTGCAGTTAGTTACAATTACCGTATCGGCAAATACGAGGTTACCAACGCTCAGTGGAACGCTTTTACAGCCGCTGCCGGCGCCCCCACTGGCAATCTGAGCAATGCTTACGACCAAAGTGCATATTTCACCGGTGCCCAGCAGCCGACCAATCGTGTAAGCTGGTATGAAGCGGCCCAGTTCTGCAACTGGCTGACCAGCGGCGATAAGAGTCTTGGTGCCTATCAGTTCAGCGGTGATAACACCAATCCCGGTGACTTTCTCGGTATAGACCGCACAGCGGCCCAGGCAACTTATGGCACGGTTTATGTCATCCCAACCGAAACCGAATGGTACAAGGCTGCTTATCACAAGAACGACGGCGTTACGGGCAATTACTGGTTATACGCAACTCAGGTTCAATGGGACAATACGCCGAGCAACGCACTGATTAATCCTGACCCGGGTAATAACGCCAATTTTTATCTGCACAGCGGTTATACCGTTGGCAGTCCTGATTACCTGACTAATGTTGGGGAGTTCGAGAACTCTGATAGTGCCTATGGCACGTTTGACCAGAGCGGCAATGTCTGGGAATGGAACGAAACTCTTGTTGACGGTCCCTCTCGTGGTTGTCGCGGTGGGGGGTATGATTACGGCTTAGGCGGCCTTAACTCGGGCGGCCGGGGCTGGCAGGACCCGGCGAACGAAGCTGTCGCTGTAGGATTCCGTATCGCCGAAATTCCTGAACCGTGCAGTTTGGTTTTGCTGTCCTTGGGCGGATTGGCCCTTCGACTTCGCTCAGGGCGGGCTTTGCTTAGAAAACGCAGGGCATAAAAGACTCGAAAAGGCAACTTGTGTTACGAATCAAAGGGCTGTGCGAACAGCACATCTCTTTTTCTGTTTAAACGTTGGGCCAGATGCCTTCGAAGACCTCGACGGCCGGGCCGGTCATATAGACACAGTTGTCTTTTTCACACCAGTTCAATTCGAGGTCGCCTCCGGGCAGATGTGCGGTGCATACCCGTTCTCCTCGGCCGGTGAGCACCGTTGCCACACAACACGCGCAAGCGCCTGTGCCGCAGGCGAGGGTAATTCCGCTGCCCCGTTCCCACGTCCGCATAGTGAATTCAGCAGGGTCATCAACCTGAACAAAATGCACATTAGTGCGGTTGGGGAAGATGCTGTGCTTTTCGATAGCAGGGCCAAATTTTTCAAGCTCAATTAAGCTGACATCATCGCAGAAAAATACGGCGTGCGGATTTCCCATTGATACACAGGTCATCCGCAGCTTCTCTCCGAGAATCTCTATCGGCTCATCTATCACTTTTTCCCCAGGCAGTTTTACAGGTATATCTTTTGGTGTCAGGGCCGGCTGGCCCATATTGACGCATACCTTTTGGATCTTGCCGCTGCTGATTGTAAGCCCGACGTTTTTAACACCACTGCCGGTCTCTATGCTTAATGAGGCGGGGCAGGGGGGGCAGCCCGGCACGATAAATGACTTGCCCACCTTGGCTAATTTATGTTCGTAGGAGAATTTAGCCACGCACCGAATCCCATTTCCGCACATTTCGGCTTCGGAGCCATCGGCATTGAAGATGCGCATCCGCACATCGGCTTTCTGCGAGGGGCATATCAGAATCAAGCCATCCGAACCGATACCGAAGTGGCGGTCGCTGACGATTTGAGCTAATTTTGCAGGGTCGGCGACTTTCTCCTCGAAGCAATTCACATAGACATAGTCATTGCCGATACCGTGCATTTTTGTAAATCTCATTTTTTGTTCTCCTTGCGAAACTAAATATACGCATAAATGAGAACAAAATCAAGGCTTGGCAAGAGGCAGGCCGCAAATTTATCCGCTACAGGCGGGATTTACTCGACTGCGAATTCCTTTTTGCGGGTGTTCATTTGAGCTTTTAGACGTGCAACAATGGAGGAGTGCATTTGAGAGACGCGGGATTCGGATAAATCGAGCGTTGCGCCGATTTCCTTCATAGTCATTTCTTCGTAATAATATAAGACGATAATCAGCCGTTCAGCCCGTGTCAGACCTTTGGTGAGCAGGTTTTTCAGGTCTCGCTTTTGGGCTTCGGTGAGGGGGTCTTCGCTTCTTTGGTCTTTGATTACGTCTATTTCGCGAATATCTTTTTCGCCCTCGCCCTCGCTGTATTTGGTGTCGAGAGAAACCAGTCCGACCGCATTTGCATCGTGCTGGAGTCTGCTAAACTCCTCTGTATTCATATCCAGTTCTTCAGCCATTTCTTTTTCTGTGGGCTTGCGGCCGAGGTGGGTTTCAAGCGAATGGACGGCCTTGGTCAGCTGGTGGGCACGGGCACGTACCAGCCGCGGCACCCAGTCCATACTCCGTAACTCGTCAAGGATGGCGCCTCTTACACGAGGCGAGCAATATGTCTCAAATTTTACGCCCCTGGAGGGGTCGAAAGCGTCAATGGCGTCCATCAATCCGAAGATGCCGGCGCTGATAAGGTCATCCAGCTCAACCTTATCAGGCAGTTTGCTGCGTAACCGCTCGGCGGTATATTTTACCAGGGGCCTGTAATGTTCCATAAGGAGATTGCGGGAATGAGTGTCGCCGGTTTTGTGAAATTGCTCCCATATTTGGTCAATGTCGAGTTGTTGGTCGGTTTTCATAGTATTCCTCCGTGAGACTCTATGCCCCTGAAAAGTTTTGCAAAGCCGGTTTTAAGTCCTATAAGTTCCAGCATTTTTTTATCTTCTGATTCTCCAGCCGTGCCAACAAAAAAACACTCATCACATTTTTTATCGGCTTTCCAGCCGATAACTTTATTCGAAGATTGAAATCGCTTCCTGTTTTTGCCTGAGCAGTACTGCCGCTGCTCTTTGGTTGAGCGAATTCTCCAAAAGCTTATTTATTTGAAGCTCGATATACTCATTTCGACTCTTTTCGAGCAGCTCTTTGGCATATTCGTCTATTGTCGGCTGTGTCTCTAATCTGCCGGCAGCGCCAAATTTGATGTTTTTAGTATCACAGAACAGAAGACGCCGGCTTCGAGTATGCTCATCGATTGCATTGTTCAACAGGCCGGAGAACTCATCAACCGCCAAATCCTTCGGAACAAAACCAGACCTGTGGATATTGTTTATATTATGGGTAAGGATTTTCTGACGGCTCTGTGTGAACTCAATTATTTTAACGAGCAGCTCGGAGATATTATCTGTTACCAATGGCGTCAAATTCATAAGCAATCCTTCCTATAGGGACTGTATTTTCGTTATGTTTATATGATTAATTTCTCCCCTTTGAGTGCAGGGGAAGCAGGAGAGGTAGTCTGTGGAAAGCGAAGCCGCGTTTATCATCCTTGATTCTTTTTTCATAAGCTCCAAGCTAGTTGCGTTTTGTTATTTCGCCGGCTGGTTTTTCTTTATTTAAAATCCGCCTTATTTCCCAAAGCGTTTTTGTTTTCTTGAGTTCCATGATCTTTGATAATTTTTCAAAGACCGACTCGTCATACAGCCGGTGCCCGCCTTCGGTCCATTGCGCCTCACGAATGAGTCCCATTATCGTGTAGTTATGGATAGTTTGCCGGGAGAAGGGGGTGCAACGGACCAAATCACCAATTCGATAGAGCTTGGTAGGTATCTGCAATATGCGATTTTTAACTTCTACCTGCATCACGAATTCAGCTTCTCAATCAGCGACCGTTAGTTTACGTTAGTCTGTAAAAGGTATTTTACATTTTGCAAAATGTAAAATACCTTTTATCGGATGTCAACCTTTTTTCAGATTTTTTTGGAAAAATTTGAAAAGTTTTTTTATAGGCAACGGTTTTTATTGGATGTCGTTTGCCCTGCAGGCAGGGACTATCCGATATTTCTTTGAATTTATCGTTATTATCGGTATTTTTCGCGGAATATCGCTTGGAGAGGACTTGGGCACACCCGCGGCTTCACTCTGAGGCGAGTTCTGGAACAAGCACACCGTTCTGTGAGCGATTTTGTTGCCTAGGGAGGGGGGCTTTGGCTAATACGAAGACGGCCGGCATACGCAGAAAAGCCTGGGAAGTTACAAGGTTTTTGCCAAATACCCTTATTAAAATGTCCGATAGATAGTAAGCGAACCTAATAATACTATCTGAAACTGTTAAAACTATGCACCAAAGCAGTAAGAGTTCCGATAATACCGGTGACCCTGCTCCCTGCGGTGTTTCCCAGCTTGAGCAGATAACTCCATTGGCCCGGCAGATAAACTGTCTCGACATCGAACGAATAGCCAATGTTTGCATTAATGACATTCCCAAATTGGTCGGCGTGAGATTTGCTTCGCTGTATATACTTGACGAAACAAACAATATTTTGCTCCTCCAGAAATACAATCATCCGTTTCTTATAAATAAAATAGTCTCAGTCAATCAAAATCCGCCTTCTTCTATGGTTGTGGCGGTAAGAAGTAAAATGCTTATACAGATACGAGACATAGACACCCATAAAAAGCCTATCATCAGGAAATCTCAACGTGCTTTTGCCGAGAATTACCAGACCAGCAATTGCATTATTGTGCCGCTTATTTGCCAGGATAAGGTGGTTGGTGTTCTCAATTTGGCGGACAAAATGGAAGGTAAGGGCTTCAGCGGTGATGATATTGCACTTGTAGAGTTGCTCAGCCAATTAGTTGGCGCCTCAATCGGCAATATAAAGCTTTTTGAGAAGATACAGCATCAAGCTATAACGGACGGTTTGACCGGTCTTGCGAACCACAAAACATTTTATGAAACTCTGGAGAAAGAGCTGTGGAGGATGCGGCGATATGGCGGCCAGATTTCACTGATTATGGCAGATATCGATGGTCTCAAGAGGATAAACGATGCCTACGGCCATCATGCCGGCGACAAGGTCATCAGTGAAATCAGTAAGAAAATAAAGGCGTGCGTCCGACAAATCGACACGGCAGCACGTTACGGTGGGGATGAATTTGCGGTAATTTTGCCCAGTACTTTGCTGGCGGATGCCGTTATTGCTGCTGAGCGTATGGTCAATTCGGTCTCAGGGTCGCCGATAACGTGGAAAAAAGAGCAAATAGCCCTGTCTATCAGCGTCGGGGTCGGAGAATATGATTCAGAGAGTAGTCCCGAGGATATTACAAGCCGGTCCGACCAGGCCCTGTATATGGCTAAACAGGCAGGTAAAAACACAGTAAAGATATTTGAGGCAACCCACCAGAGGCAGACAAGCTAGAGAAATATAAACAGCAGGCGGGCTGTTTATGAGCTGGAGATTTACGCCGATTTCGGGCAAAACCCCTCCCGCTTGTCTTTGACGACGGCTTTGAAAGTTGTTAATCGCGGATTAGACGAATTCCGCCAGAGGCGGAAAATCGGGACGCAGAGAATTAAGGATTATTTCTCTTCTTTATGTAACAGCTTTTGCAGTAAACGGGTTTGCCTTCCTTAGGCTGAAACGGAACTTCACATTCCTGTCCACATTCTGCACAGGTTGCTTTAAACATCTCGCGTGGTCCAAAATCTTTCCTTGGGCCTTTGCCAAAATCTCTCACGACTTTTCTCCAAATAGACACAATAAAAAATGTTTAGAACGTTAATACGAAGTGACGAGTGTAATCAAATTTCATCCCGTTATCAAGACATATTTTTTGAAATAATACGTTTTTTTTAGCGAATCCAAAAGGGAAATCAGACTTCTGCGGGGACGGGTTTTAGCTTTGCCCGACGGGGTTTTGCAGCAGCTTTTATCTGGGTTTTGCTTATATTATCTTTGGCGAGATTATTTATGTTACTGCCTATCGAGCGTAATTTTTTGTATCTGCTGTCAAGCAGATTGTCAATTTTCATGCGTTTGAGGTCGCGGAGGGTTTTAACAATATATTCCTCGACATTGTGAACGGTGTCGTGGACGTTACGATGAGCTCCGCCGAGGGGCTCTGGAATAATAGCATCAACGAGATTTAACTTATACAAATCCTTACTTGTCAATTTAAGCGCCTCAGCGGCATCGGGGGCCTGTGAGCCATCGCGCCAAAGAATTGCGGCACAACCCTCAGGGGATATTACCGAATAATATGCGAATTCAAGCATCGCCATCCTATCACCTACTCCTATACCCAGAGCGCCACCTGAACCGCCCTCGCCGATACAGATGCAAATTATCGGCACGTGCAAGCGAGCCATCTCCATAAGATTGACCGCGATAGCCGGTGCCTGTCCGCGTTCCTCAGCTCCAATGCCCGGATAAGCGCCGGGAGTGTCAATGAGAGTAACGATGGGAATACTGTACTTTTCTGCGAATTTCATTTTGGCCAACGCTTTGCGGTAGCCTTCGGGATTGGCACAGCCGAAATTGCAGGCGACTTTTTCCTTTGTGTCCCTGCCTTTATTCTGGCCGACGATTAATACTCTCTCTCTGCCGATTTCTCCTAATCCTGTTATGATTGCACGGTCATCGCCAAAGCACTTATCGCCGTGCAATTCGCGGAAATCTTTCACCATCCGGTCGAGGTAGTCTGTGAGCAGGGGCCTTTTTGAATGGCGTGCCACCTGGACAGTCTGCCATGCGGTCAGACTGGAATAGACCCGTTTAAGCTCGGCAACCTGCTTTTGCTGGAGACGGGAAATCTCAGCCGAATAGTCGATTCCTTTGACGGAACTGAGCCTGCGCAGCTCGTTTGTCTGGCGGTCGATGTCAGCAACTTTGTCTTCGAAGACGAGATAATCACCATCGCTGATTTTATGTTTATTGTTCGACATTTGGTTCGATCTTGCTCACCATAGGTTAATTCATTAAAGCCTTCGGTTTTGTTGTATGCGTCGTAACCATATACACCAAGAAACCATAAAAAAAGCCAGCTCCTAAGGAGCGGGACATTTTTTCTTTCGCCGTATCCGTCGGCTTTCTCCTATTAAAGCTAAAATATTACCATTTCAGGAGTGTAAATGAAAGAAAAAATTTGACATCCGTAGCAACTTGCTATATTTTTTAGCAATATTTATTTTGCGTCATATTTCCGTAAGGTCTTGATATTGAGAGAGTTAAGGCAAATAACGGTCTTAGGGCTTGGTCTTCTGGGCGGGTCGATAACATTAGCGGTTTCTCGCACATTTGCAGGTGTGAAGACGGTAGGTTACAGCCATCGCAGCGTTACCCGCCGCAAAGCGAGAGAATTGGCGGTCGCAACCGAAATCGCGGATGATATAAGGGCGAGCGTATCCGATGCAGACCTTGTGATACTGGCAACGCCGATAGGCACATTCGAGAAAATATTCGGCGAAATAAGCGATGTGCTGCCAGAGGGCTGCATTGTTACCGATGTCGGCTCAACAAAAGCCCTGCCGCACCAGTGGGCGGCAAAGAAGCTGCCTGAAACGGTTCACTATGTCGGCTCTCATCCGATAGCCGGTTCAGAACAAAGTGGTGTTGAATTTGCCAGAGATGATTTGTTTGAGCGGTCCATCTGTATTCTAACAACGACGAACAAAACCAACCGCCAAGCAGTACGGACTCTTAAGAGATTCTGGTCGAAGCTCGGATGCAGCGTCAAATTGATGAGCCCGGCCGAGCACGACAGGATTCTGGCGAATGTAAGTCATCTGCCACACATAACGGCAGCGGCTCTAATAAATGCCAGCAACGTCAAGGAACTGCCATTTTCCGGCAAAGGCTTTATGGATATGTCGAGAATAGCATCGAGCCCGACCGATATCTGGGCTGATGTGCTGGTGACAAACGCAAAAAATGTGACCAGAAGTATCGATAAAATTACGGCGGAGCTGGGGAAATTGAAAAAAGCAATCAAAAGCGGCGACAAGAAACAAATTGAAAAGCTGCTGAAGACGGCAAGAAGCAAACGCAGCGCACTCATAAAATACAAGATAAGAAAGAAGGAAATAATATCGTGAAGCAATGGCGGTTCGAAGTATTTAATCGTCCCGGCTTTGCCGATGTCGGCGGCAACAGGGTATTGGAAGACATCAGGGAATTGGGCATTGGTTCAGTCGAAGCGGTCCAGTCAGCCAAAGTTTTTTTGATTGAGGCTGAATTCGATAAAAGTTTTGCGGAGCGGCTGGGGAAAGAACTCTTAACTGATACTGTTTGCGAAGATTATTATATAGGTAGGAGCGGCAAACCTGCTGGGCTGGCGAAAGCAATAATAATCGAGGTGCACTTGAAAAGCGGTGTTACCGACCCGGTGGCTGAATCGGTGATGACTGCGATAGCCGATATGGGAGTAACCGCCAATAATGTGCGAACAGCGAGGAAGTACGTCCTGTTAGGTGATATCAAGCAGAGTCAAACGGACACAATCGCAAAGAAAATTCTGGCAAACGACTGCATAGAAGACGTAATAATAGGAAGCGAAGCTGAGTCGCCAAGTCCGCACCTTAAACCTTATGAATTGAAGATAACGCACTGGCCTATATGCAAGCTCGACGATGACGGGCTGGTTGCCCTGAGTAAAGAAAAGGACCTGTTTCTTAATCTGGCCGAGATGCAGACCATCCAAAAATACTACAAGCAGTTAGGCAGAGAGCCGACAGATATAGAACTGGAATCGCTTGGGCAGACGTGGAGCGAGCATTGCGTCCACAAAACGCTTAAAAGCGCTGTTGATATGTCAATCAACGGCCAGGAAATACACTTCGAGAACCTGCTAAAAGAGACTGTTTTTAAAGCTACGCAGCAGCTTGCAAAGAGCTGGTGCATATCTGTTTTTTCCGACAATGCCGGCGTGGTGGAATTTGACGAGGATTCGGCGGTTTGTTTTAAGGTCGAAACGCATAATCGTCCTTCGGCACTGGACCCATACGGCGGGTCAGCTACGGGCATCGGCGGAGTAATTCGCGACCCGATGGGGACAGGGTTGGGGGCGAAACCTATCGCCAACACAGATATATTCTGCTTCGGCGAACCCGACAAGAAGCTGGAAGAAATCCCAAAAGGAGTTTTGCATCCGCGAAGAATTATGAAAGGAGTTGTCGGCGGCGTTCGGGACTACGGCAACAGGATGGGAATACCAACGGTCAACGGCGCAATTTACTTCGATGACAGGTATCTGGGTAACCCTTTAGTTTATTGCGGCAACATTGGGATAATGGACAAGAAGAAATGCTTTAAGAATCCGCAATGCGGGAACCTGATTATAGTGGTGGGGGGGCGAACGGGACGAGACGGGATACACGGGGCGACGTTTTCAAGCGGCGAGATAACGCACGAGTACGAAACAATCTTCTCTCACGCAGTCCAAATCGGCAACCCAATAGTGGAGAAGAAGATGTTAGATGTGCTGATACAGGCAAATGAAGCCGGGTTATACGAGGCAATTACTGATTGCGGAGCAGGCGGGCTTAGCAGCGCGGTAGGCGAGATGGGTGAAAAACTCGGGGTGGAAGTTGATTTGGAAAGAGTGCCGTTAAAGTATGCCGGGCTTAACTATGCCGAAATCTGGATAAGCGAAGCACAGGAGAGAATGGTCATAGCCGTTAAGCCGGAAAATCTGCAAGCAATAAAGAAGATATTCGACGGCGAAAACGTCGAGTCAACGGTAATAGGTAAATTCAGGAATGATAAGAAGCTGATATTGCGTTATAACGGGCAGCAGGTAGCCGAGATGGATATGGATTTTCTGCACGACGGGGTGCCGAAAATTCGGCGGAAAGCGGAGTGGAAAACTCCGAGGCTTTCTGAGCCGAGGATGGCGGAGAAGGATAATTACAACGACGAACTTCTGCGGATTCTCTCCAGCTATAATGTTGCGAGCAAGGAGTGGGTAATCCGGCAATATGACCATGAGGTTCAGGGCAGCTCAGTAATCAAGCCTCTGATGGGCGTTAACAACGATGGGCCGAGCGACGCGGCAGTGATAAGACCGAAGTTTGACTCGGACAAGGGGCTTGCGATTAGCTGCGGAATGAATCCATTGTATGGCGATATCGACCCATACTGGATGGCAATAGCCGGCATTGATGAGGCGATAAGAAACCTGGTATGCACAGGCGGGCGGGTGGACAGGGTTGCGCTGCTCGATAATTTCTGCTGGGGCAACTGCACAAGGCCGGAAACGTTCGGGACACTGGTTCGTGCGGCGCAGGCGTGCTATGACGGCGCAATCGCCTTCGGTGCACCGTTTGTCTCCGGTAAAGATTCGCTGAATAACGAGTTTTCCTGCGAAGACGGAAGAAAGATTTCCATACCATCAACACTTTTGATAAGCGCAATGTCGATAGTCGATGACGTCAATAAATGCGTGACGATGGATGCAAAAAAGGCGGGCAATTTCCTTTTTGTGGCAGGCGAGACGAAGAATGAATTAGGCGGCTCGCACTATTACAAAATCAACAGTCAACTTGGGGCTAATGTTCCGAAAGTGGATTTGGAAACAGCTCCAGAAATGGCCAAGAGAGTAGGCGAGGCGATTGCGAGGGGTCTTGCAGTAAGCTGTCATGATTGCTCGGAAGGAGGATTGGCGGCAGCACTGGCGGAGATGGCTTTTGCCGGCGGGCTCGGTATAGAAGCAGACCTGCGGGGCCTGCCGAAAAGCGAAGATTGTTCGCGAACGGATGCGATGCTGTTTAGCGAATCAACTTCGCGGTATATCGTAGAAGTTGAGCCGGGGAATTACGATGCCTTTGTAAAGCTGATGTTAAATTTGCCATTCGGACAAATTGGAAAAGTTACAGAAGAAAAAACACTTATAATAAAAGCGGAAGACGGCAAGAAAGTTATTGAGGCGGATATTGATTCGCTAAAACAAGCGTGGCAGAAGCCGCTTGACTGGTAATAAAGAAGGGTTGTTAATGGCACAGGTAAAAGCAATAGTTTTACGAGCGGCTGGGATAAATTGCGATATGGAAACCGAGTATGCACTGGAACTGGCAGGTGCAAAGGCTGAGCGGGTGCATATAAACAGGATAATCGAGAACAAAGGAGCGCTCGATGAGTATCAGATAATCGTTATTCCCGGCGGTTTCAGTTACGGCGACGACGTGGCAGCCGGTAAAATTCTGGCCAACCAAATCGTACACCATTTATACGAGCCGATACGAAAATTTATACAAGATGGCAAATTAGTACTCGGAATCTGCAACGGTTTCCAAGTGCTGGTCAAGGCGGGGATTTTGCCCGGGGTTGATTCAAACGATGGAAAAGGGGCTGTTACCATAACTTACAACGACAGCGGTAAATTCGAAGACCGATGGGTGTATCTTGTTCCGCAAACAGATAAGTGTATTTTCATCGAACGCGGCAGGCAAATATACCTGCCTATTGCGCACGGCGAGGGCAAAGTTGTTACCAAAGACAAAGCTACATTAGAGAAACTGAAGTCCGAGGGACACATTGCCTTCAAATATGTGGATAAAAACGGCAAAGAGGGTAATTATCCTGTTAACCCAAACGGTTCGGTGGATTCGATAGCTGGGTTAACCGATACAACCGGCCGGGTTTTGGGGCTTATGCCGCATCCGGAAAGATACGTTCGGGCCACTCAGCATCCGCATTGGTCTCGCTTAAAAAATAAGCAAGACGGTGACGGGAAGACAGTCTTTGCCAATGCAGTAAGATTTGTGCAGGAAAACATTTGATGCTGAAGTGTTTCAGAGGAAAGAGGTGTTTTTGGCCTATTCGCCTGCCGGCAATTCACTTAAAGTCCAGTAGATATTAATTGTCCTGATTGTCTCCACAAACTCTTTATAATCAACGCTTTTAAGCATATAACCGGCAACACCGAGTCCAAAGCTCTTGATTTTATCCCGTTCTTCCTGAGAGGTAGTTAAAACCACGATTGGAATCTCTTTTAATTTATCATCGGCTTTTACGACTTGCATAAATTCGATGCCGTTCATCCTCGGCATATTCAAATCCAGAAGGATAATACACGGTATCTTATTCTCCTGGTTTTTTAAATACTTCAGCGCTTCCTCTCCATTAAGGGTATGGACCAATGGATTTGCAACGTTCAGGTCCTTAAACGCCCGCTTAACGGTCATTGCGTCGATGCTATCGTCTTCAACCAACAACACCGGCCTGGATGAGTTCCTCATTTTTTTTAGCTCCTATATTCTGCTTTGGTAATGTAAAGAAGAAGGTGCTGCCCTCACCGACTTTTGACTGTACCCATATTCTGCCATTGTATAATTCCACGATTTTCTTTATCACAGTGAGGCCGATACCTGTGCTTTCACACTCATCGCGCGGCGCCAATGTCTGGAAAAGCTGGAAGATTTTTCCGAAGTGTTTTTCTTCGATGCCGGGTCCATTATCGGCAACACTAAACTTCCAGAAGCCATCTTCTTCGACACAGTCAACTTTTATTTGGCCTTTCGGTTTATCTATATATTTCACGGCGTTGCTCAGCAGGTTCTGGAACACCTGCATAATGCGAGTCGGGTCACACTCAATCGCAGGCAGCGTGTTTTCGATTGTAATAGTAACGTTTTCCGGCGGAGCAATCATATCAATAATCTCTGTGACAAGCTCATTTAGATTTACCACGACCTTTTCTTTTTCAATACGTCCGATTCTGGAGTACCGCAAGATACCGTCAATGAGGTTGTGCATTCGGTTCGCGCGTCTCATAAGTAAATTCATTTGCTCTTTGCCGTTATCATCGAGTTTATCTGCACAATCGGCAGATATCCATTCCGCAAGAGTCTTGATTCCTCGCAGCGGTGCTTTCAAATCATGTGAGACTATGTATGCGAAGTTTTTTAGTTCCTGATTTGTCTTTTCCAACTGCTCGAGCAGTTGGGCCTGTCGCTGCTCTGCCTGCTTACGTTCTTGAAAGAACCCGCCTATTCTGTAGAGGGCTGCATTGCCGGATATATCAGGATGACTTTGCAGATAGTCTTGAAGGTACTGATTAATCTTAGAAGGGTGTGCCATAATGAAGCGGCAGGTACTATCACCCTTGGCTTTGCACATTATCTCAGAGGCAACCAATGGAATCCCAAAGCTCTCCTCGCACCATCCAGATGAATATCCGGCATTCATGGCGCAAACACAGAAAGTACTCTTTTTTCCGTTCTTCTCCCAGGCATCGGCCTCGAACGAAAATGGGTGATCGTATATAAGATAGTAGTTCTCGTCAGGCGTTGGTCTTGACTCGGCCGATATATCGACAAAAGCCCAACCTGTATGAGCGAAATGAATCGGACCTGCAGAGAGTTTCTCTATCGGGTCCTGCACACCCATTTTTTGGTGGAAGTTTTTGGCATCCATCTTTCCAATAGCATGTGCGACATCAAAAAGAAGGCTCCTTGTTATTTCCGACGCTTTTTCATCCCCCAAGTCTTTGAACATATCCTTTATGGTATCGAAGAAATCCACCGACATCGAAGCTGCTCTGACAAGAATATATCGTTGGCCAAATATTTCTATCTTGCCCTTCGATGGATCTTCCTTTTTTTCGCCGAAGTACCTTCTCACATAGTCCTGGGCCTTCCGGAAAATCGGCTCGAACTGTTCTGGAACACTTACGGTATCTAACATATACCTTTCCTTCATTATGTCAGTGAACTTCTGACCATCAGATAGCACCTGTCAGCGTTATCAGGATGATTTTAATTAATAATACTGGCTTCAAGTTTCGCATCTTTAACTTCTATTTCCTGCTTTGGCAATGTAAAGAAGAATGTGCTTCCCTGCCCTGGTTCTGATTCCACCCATATTTTGCCATTGTATAATTCCACGATTTTCTTTGCCATAGTAAGGCCGATGCCTGTGCTTTCAAACTCATCACGCGGCGTCAATGTCTGGAAGAGCTGGAAGATTTTTTCGAAGTATTTTTCTTCGATGCCAGGGCCATTGTCGGCGATATGGAATTTCCAGAAGCCTTCTTCTTCGAGGCATCCAACCTTGATTTGGCCTTTCGGTTTATCCATATATTTCACGGAGTTGCTCAGCAGATTCTGGAACACCTGCATAATGCGAGTCTGCTCGCACTCGATCGTAGGCAGCTCGTTTTCGATTGTAATGGTGATGTTCTCCGGCGGGGCAATCGCGTCGATAACTTCTGTGACAAGCTCATTCAGATTCACCATAGCCTTTTCTTTTTCAACACGTCCGATTTTGGAGTACTGCGAGATTCCGTCAATGAGGTTGTGCATTCGGCTTGCGCGCCTCATAAGTAAATTTATTTGCTCTTTGCCGTTATCATCGAGCTTGTCTGCATAATCAGTTGATAGCCAATCAGCCAATGTACTAATCCCGCGGAGCGGAGCTTTCAAATCATGTGAGAGTATGTATACGAGACTTCTTAGCTCCTGATTTGTTTTTTCCAGCTGCCTGAGCAGATTGGCCTGACGCTGCTCAGCCTTCTTGTTTTCGGTGATATCCCGGAATATACCCTGCAGTATTTTTTTGCCTCTGAATTCAAGCAGAGTGGCCTTTATTGCAACATCTTTTATTTCTCCGGTTTTGGTGATAACCTGCGTTTCGATGGTCTGGCCCCGGTTTTCTTCGAGATGCTGCCTGAAAGTCTTATTAAATTCTCCTTCAATCATTTCCGGAGGATGAAGAATCTGGTGCGATTTACCAATCAGTTCTGTTTTTTCCCGGCCAACCAGCGCTGTTGCGGCGGGGTTACAGTCGATTAGTATGCCTGTTTCTGCATCGGCTACGAAGATAGCATCCAACGATCCCTCAAACTGCGTTCTGTATTTTTCTTCAGTTTTACGTAACTGCTCTTCCGCCTTCTTGTTCTCGGTGATGTCGCGGAAACTCCATACTCGTCCTACAATTTTATCACCTACTTTTTGAGGTTGCGAAAACCTTTCAAATATACGACCATCCTTGAACTTTAACAAATTAGAAGATTCCTCCTCGGTACCGGCGTAAAGCCTTTGAACTTCAGCCAGAAATTCTTCAGGGTTTGTTAGTTGATCCAGTACGAACGCGAGCAATTTATTATCGTCTTTGCTTTCAATTATTTCGTTAGGAACTCGCCACATCTGCTGGAACTTCTTATTGCTACTGATAATCATCCCATTGAGGTCAGCGACAAGAATACCATCTGCGGTTGACTCAAGGGTTGCCGTAAGGAGCGAGAGCGTTTGTTCGATTTTTTCCTGTGCTTGCCTGCGGTCGTCGACTTCCTGACAGAGTTTTTTATTTGTTTCCGTGAGTTCCTCAGAGCTTGTATCGAGTGCGCGCTCGATTAAGTTCCGGTCTGCATCAAAGCTGTCGTAGGCATCACTTATGGCTTTAAACAACAGTTCAAGGGCTTGCGGAGCGGAATCTACATCTCCGAAGAATTTCTTAATCTGACGCTGCAGCAACTTATTCATGGTTCAATGCTATCTTTCAGAAAAAGTAGTTATTGTCATGGTCTGATTGTGTAATTCTGGTTGTTTTTCATCAGGTCCAATGGGGCATATTTCACCATACGAATAAAAGCCCGTTAAGGCGGTGCCTGCACCGAGCGTATCTTGGACACACTCTATTTCTTCATCAATTCTCTGCTTTAGCACCAACTTTCGGCCAACACAACTAACGAGTATGGCCAAATCCGGGGCAGGTGAACCTAATGTCAGGGACTGCTTAGCTGACTCTGCAGCGCCATCCACTAACCGTTCGAAATTGGCTTTCATGAGACGCGCACAATTACCCTCCGGCACATCTCCTGCAAATGTCATACTTCCGTCATTCTCGTTGACCGACAGAATGGTCCGGACAACTCGTTTGCCCCCCCCATTCAAGGAAATACTCAGCGGAAACAGTAGCCCCGTGGCCGGCAAGCCATTGGCCTGCTCGCCAAGATACTTCTTATATAGCTCCAAAGCGGCTTGTCCATCAAGTTCATAGAGAATGTTTGCTTTTGAGCGTGTGACCCGTCGGTCCGGACCGAATGAGTCCCAGCCTCCTTTCGAACCATAGCCTATCCGTAAAGAGTCACCATAGAAGCCTATTACCGCGACAGCGTTCTTCCTTAAAACATTGTCTATTAACACCATGGTTTCTTTAAACCTGTCTTGATCCCCGGCCAGACCACCGGTCACAGCCACGTTGACAGGAAGTTTGCTTCGTAGTCCCTTAACCAGTTCGCTTCCATTAACATTCAGACCTTCTGACAGTACAAAAACATGAGACAGTCCATTGGGATCCAGAGCTTCACACAATTTTTTACCTGCGTTGAAACTTTCTTCCATATTATTCAGTGTAGTCTCAGCGAACTGCAGCCTGGTATTCTCAAAAAATACTCCCGTTGCTGTGAGTGAGTTGTCGAAGACGCGACGGCCGATTATCTCACCTGCTGTCGAGCAGCCGATGATGCGGCCTTGAGGGAAAAACTGCTTGATTTCTTGTAGTCGTGATTCCTGTCTGAGGACCGTGTTGTCACCGAACACAAGAACTAATTGAACTTGCTCGCTGACTCCATTCGCAGACAGTGTTTGCCACCCCGTTCCTTCAGTCCAGTGCTTTTGTATGATTTTCATAATTACTCTCCTACGTTATGGAGCGTTGTTTTACCATATACTGAGCGTTTATCACCAAGAGGCGGCACGTGAGGTTTGCCACGCACCATAATTCATCTTCTTTATTAACAGAATCTTCAATAGAGATCTGATTATTTGTAATCAACAACGGTTTCAAGTTTCGCGTCTTTGACTCCTGTTTCCTGCTTTGGCAATGTAAAGAAGAATGTGCTTCCCTGCCCTGGTTCTGATTCCACCCATATTTTGCCATTGTATAATTCCACGATTTTCTTTATCACAGTAAGGCCGATGCCTGTGCTTTGAGACTCATCACGCGGCGACAATGTCTGGAAAAGCTGGAAGATTTTTCCGAAGTGTTTTTCTTCAATTCCGGGTCCATTATCGGCAACACTAAACTTCCAGAAGCCATCTTCTTCGACACAGTCAACTTTTATTTGGCCTTTCGGTTTATCCATATATTTCACGGCGTTGCTCAGCAGGTTCTGGAACACTTGCATAATGCGGGTCGGTTCACACTCAATCATAGGCAGTGTGTTTTCGATTGTAATAGTAACGTTTTCCGGCGGAGCAAGTAGATCAATAATCTCTGGAACAAGCTCATTTAGATTCACCACAACCTTTTCTTCTTCAACACGTCCGACTCTGGAATACTGCAAGATACCGTCAATGAGGTTGTGCATTCGGTCCACGCGACTTCCAAGCAGGCTTATCTGCTCTTTGCCGTTATCATCGAGCTTATCTGCGTAATCGGTTGATATCCATTCCGCAAGGGTCTTGATTCCCCGCAGCGGCGCTTTCAAATCATGTGAGACTATGTATGCGAAGTCCTTTAGTTCCTGATTTGTCTTTTCCAGCTGCTCGAGCAGCTCGGCCTGGCGCTGCTCTGCCAGCTTGCGTTCGGTGATATCTCGCGAGACGGCCAACAAACGGTTAATGCTGCCATCAGCGTCTTTGATGGGCGTAATGATAACCTCCCACCATTTTGGCTTGCCTTTAGCTGTTTGGAAATACCCATAAAAGATACCTGTATCACCTTGTTTGGCCTTTGAAATAGCTTCGAGGCAATCCTCTTTTTCCTTACCTTTCCAATAATCAACAAATGACATATTCAAATAAGGCGTTATATCATCGATCTCGAGTATTTTCTGCCCACCTTCGCTCATCGACAATAAACGCCCTTCCAAATCTAAAACTTTGATACAGTCACTACTGCTCTCGATGATACGCTTGGTAAATTCCTCGCTTTTCCGCAGGACCTCCTCCGCCTTCTTGCGCTCGGCCATCTCTCGATTGAGATTATCTATCGATGTGGTCGTTTTGCGCAGGTTCCCTGTCATCTGGTTAAAAGCTGCCGCTAAATCCCCTATCTCATCATTCTTTTTAATTTCTATTTGCGTGTCTAACCTGCCTTGGCCTATTCTAACGGCAGCATCTCTCAAGCTTATTATTGGTTTTGCAATTCTTTTTGAAAGAAAGACGCCGAATATAATGGCCAAGGCAAAGCTTAGAAGCATAATTAATCCAGATATTACGAGCGTGGTAATTACAGTTTCATATGCCTCCAGAACCGGTAATTCAACCACAACTGCCCAGTCAGGCGTGCCAAGATGCGCATGGTTAGCCACAACCAGGTTTTCTTGGATACCTTTTACTACCTTGGCACCGTCTTTATGGGTTAATAAATCCCCCTTTACAAATTTATTTACCTCATTCAGATAAATTAAATTTTCTCCCTTTAAAACACGGCTGACATCACCAGAGGCTATGAGCTTGCCCTGCCTGTCTACCACATAGGCCCGGCCTTTATTACCAACCTTTATTCCGCCCACTAAATCCCACATGAATTTTAAGTTCACCTCAGCTGCCAATGCTCCTTGAAAATCGCCGAAAACATTTATGACCGGAACAGCCATCATTACCATTGGTTCACTGGTTATTTCATCAATATATACAGAGCTGATGTATATTTCCCTCTGCCTTGTTTGAGAAAATAGTTCGCTGCTGTCCTGCTCTATCTGCTTTTTCATCTGACCTGCCAGTAAATTCGATAAACGGGAGTCTCTTAGCAATTCCTGTTCCTGCGCGTTGAACAGGACCAGCTGGCGAAAGGCCGGCTCGCAACCAAGTAATTTTTCCAGAATCAGTTTTTGCTCCTGCTGAGAAGAAGCTATCAGATCGCCAAGACCTGCTGCTGTTTTCAACACATCAAATTTTCCCTGAACAAAACTCTTTACCGTATTGGCCGCATTTTGAGCAATGAATCGTTGCTCATTAATAATGAGTTTTTGCTGGTTTTGGAGGCTGAAATACATACTTAAGCTGCCGGCAATCAACAGGACTGCCACACTCAAGGCTAAAAAAGCAATAGCTAAGGTAACAGTTAAACTGCGGAATTTCTTTGCTTTTTTCATTTCAAGATTCAACCTTTAACGAATTATCTCATCTGCCTTGCTCAATAAACCTTCAGGCACCGTCAGCCCCAGTTCTTGAGCCGCTTTGTAATTGAACTGGAAAAACCCCTCTGCTGAAACAACCGGGATGGTGCTGGCCGGGGTACCTTTGAGGATTTTGTCGGCCAGGATCGCTGTCTGTTTGCCCATATTGACGGTATTAACGTTCACACCAAAAACAGACCCATAGTCTCCCACCAACATTAAGGCACCGCCAATAGGCACCTTGTGTTCAGCCGCAAACTTACCCATTACTGCAAAAGCATCAGCCGTCACGCCAAGAGGTTCAGCAATTATCAGCATGGCATCTATACCAATATCAGCCGATTTAGTCCGCGCATCCAGTTCAGCCTCAAGTTCTGCCGCATTGTCGGCGGGACATTCCACCAAGGTTACACCCGAGGCCTCTGCCACCGGGTACAATACCTTTAACTGGCTGGCTACAATAGGGTAGCCTCGCTGATAGGGTATCCAGATTCGTTTGACCTGCGGCACCAACTCGAGCATAATCTCAAAACGCTTGACCGCGAGGTCTGGGCCGGGGTAGCGAACACCGGTGATATTTCCTCCGGGCTGGCGTACGCTGTCAACCAGGCTGGTGTCTTCTATGTTGGCAAAGGTAAAAAGCACCGGGATGTTTGTCCCTTGGGTGGCTGCCTTAGCAGCCATGGATACCTCAGTGGGAAACGTAAAAATCAGGTCAACTTTATCTTTTACAAATTGCCTGAGAATTTGCTCTTCTTTGGCAGGTTCAAAGTTCGTTCTCTGTATGTCATAAATGATGTTTTCCCCCTCGATGTAGCCCAACTCGGTCATTTTGGCCTTGAAGCTATCTGGTATATCGGCAATATAATCTAGGCCGCACAGAATACCCACGCGATATACCTTTTGCGTTTTTTTACCACAGCCGCTCAAAAGTGTACAAATCGCAACTAATAGAATTAGAAGCAGTATTTGCCGTCTAAAACTGATTTGCTTACTTAGATTCATTTTAATCACCTTTTTTTCAGTAATAATAATTTAACGAATTATTTTCTTTGCTCTGCTTAGCAAGCCTTCAGATACTGTCAAGCCGAGCTCTTGAGCTGCTTTGTAATTCAGCCATAGATAATTCGCCGGTGTTGCTAACATAATAGAGCCGGCTGGAGTGCCTTTGAAAATTTTGTCAGCTAAGGGCGCGGCCATTTTGCCCATTTCAAAGTCGTCAGGAAGAAAACTGAATACAGCGCCAAGGTCTAACGTATAGGGCACGCCACCGCCAACTGGTATATGATATTTATTAGCAAACTTGATTATCACCCCAGAAGCACTTGGCGACTGAGAAAGGGCCTCAGGCAGAAGCAGAATGGCATCTATGCCGACATCGCCAGATGCAGCTCGTGCCTGCAGGTCAGCCTCAACTTCGTTAGCATCAGTGTGAGAAGATTCCACTAAGGTTACACCCAAAGACGAAGCCGCTAAGCGCAGCGCATCCAGCATAATGGGCGTGTTAGGATAACTTGGGTCATAGGTTACCCAAACTCGTTTGGCCTGTGGCTTCAATTCAATCATAATCTCCAGATGTTTAACCACGTTGTCCGGGCCGGGGAAGCGAACGCCGGTTATATTCCTGCCTGGATGGGCCACGCTCTCTATCGGAATGTTTCCTTCTACGCCACACATAGCAAAAACCATTGGGATGCCTTTCCCGTGGGCTGTACTATAAGCCGTAACGCTTGCGCCGGTTGGAAAAGTGAAAATTAAATCAACCTTATCGTTTATAAATTTCTCAACAGTCTGCTTTTCCCCTTCGGGGTCAGCGTCCTTTACTTGCACATCATAAACGATGTTCTTGCCCTCTATGTAACCCAACTCTGTCATTCCGGCCTTGAAGCCCTCTGCTATAGTGAGCATAGGGGCAAAGCTCGTCAGAATACCCACCCGATATACCTTTTGCGTTTTTTTACCACAACTGCCCAAAAGTGTACCAATCGCAACTAACAGGATTAGAAACAGTATTTGCCGCCTAAACCTGATTTGCTTGCTTAGATTCATTTTAATCACCTTTTTTTCAGTAACAATCTAACGAATTATCTCATCTGCCCTGCTTAACAGGCCTTCATTCACTGTCAGCCCCAGTTCCTGAATCACTTTGTAATTTAACCTCAGATGATTATCTGGGGTGACAACCATGGTTGTGCTGGCCGGGGTGCCTTTAAAGATTTTGTCAGCCAGGGTTGCAGCCAGCGCGCCCAGTTCAACATTGTCGGGGGCTAAACTAAACATGGCCCCATGCTCCATTGTATAGGCCAAGGCACCGCCAATAGGCACCTTATGTTCATTCGCAAACTTGGTGATTACCTCAAAACCATTAGGTGACTGGGTAAGAATCTCAGGCATAATCAGAATGGCATCAATGCCAATATCATCTAATTTAGCTCGTTTCCGCAAAGCAGCCTGAAGTTCTTCCAAATTATTGACAGGGTCTTCCACCAATGCTATACCCAGGGACAAGGCTGCCGGCCGCAACTGCTCAAGCGAGCTGGATGCAGTAGGGTAATTAGGGTCATAGATTAAATAAACTCGTTTGGCTTGCGGCACCAGTTCATGCAGGATATCAAGACGCTTAATCGTCAGTTCCGGGCCTGGGAAGCGAACACCGGTTATATTTTCTCCCGGTTGTGGCACACTTTTTACAAGGTTATTTCCTTCTATGCCGGCTAAGGCAAAAACCACGGGGATGTCTGTCCCCTGGGTGGCTGCCTTAGCTGCCACTGCCGGCTCGGTGGGAAATGCAAAAATCAGGTCAACCTTATCGGCAACAAATTTCTGGGTGACCCGCTTCTCCTCTGCAGAGTCAGCGGTCAATTTCTGGAAGTCATAAAAGATGTTCTTGCCCTCTATATAGCCCAACTCGGTCATTTTGGTTTTGAAGCCATCTGCTATATTGGCGAAAGGTTCTGCGCCAGACACAATACCCACCCGATATACATTTTGTGTTTTTTTACCACAACCGCTCACAAACACACAAAACATAACCAACAGGGTTATAGCCAGTATCCGCTGTATAGTAATATGTTTTGTGTTCATTTTTTTGACCTTTGTGCCTTCTCCTATCCAGTAGTCTATTTTTAGAACCTGTAGGTCGCGTTCACTCCGCACCAGAGCTCGTTCTCGTTATTAACAGATTCATCCATTGAGATTTGATAGTTTACAAATGGTGTAATCGTCAAGTTGCCTCTTCCGAAGTTTGTACTGGCGCCAAGAACAACATGGGACCAATCATGGCTAGCACCGAAGCCGAAGCCGTCGTTATAGGTTATATCACCCGAAAGTCTGAAAGTCTGACCCTTACCAACGGCCCAGAAATCAGGTGCGTTAAGGTCGTACGCCAGGCCGAAAACGTGAATAAAGCCTTCACTTTCTTTAAGATTGGTATTGCTTCTGGTCATCCACAACGTTCCAAAGTAATAGTTAGGTACCAGCCCGCTGTCGCCTAAAAGTTTTGGCCAGGCAAAGGTTATGCCAACTTCCTGGGAGTCGGACTTTGCCCCATCTATTCTCGGAAAGCCGTAATAGAAGTAGTTGGCAGTGTAGTTGGTGACATAAGGCGTATCTTTCAGGAAAGCTCCTGTGTAGAAAAGGGCATATATTGTCTCAAAAGTCTCATCAATATGGCCCGCGGTGGGATAAGCATGTATGTATTTCCCACTGAAGCCTGTATCACCCAGAGTTACACCAACCGCAGGCATGACGATCCCATGGTCACTAGACAGGTCAAAGCCGTGCCAGATATTTTTGCTCTGGACCGTAGTAGTTAAGTCAACCGAAATCTTGCCCTCGATACCACGCCGGATATCCAAAAGCTCAAAACCATACCACAGGTACTTGATTACGGGCATAGCATTCGCATCAGCTTCCAGTTTGCCTTTTTTGGTTTCCTGAGCAGCCTGACAAATACTCCCCATACTCAACAAAAACACAATATTTATTAGAGTCATTCTGGTCTTCATAATTGTTCCCCATAAATTTATTGAAGTGTTTAGGTTTGGCGGTGTTTATCTACCGCTTTTACCGCTGCCGGAGCAGCAACGGGCTGGACGCTGGACTTCGGGAGGGTAAAGCAGAAGCTGTTACCCTGTTTATCTTTACTCTCGGCCCAAATCCATCCGCCGTGC